>DATACM010000109.1:0-21762 GCA_036259055.1 Acidimicrobiales bacterium
CCTCGACGACGCCATCGGCGCCGGCCACCGCGACGTGGTGCTGGACATGGCCGACGTGACCTTCATCGACTCGGTGGGGGGTGGGCCGGCGCACGCTCAGCTTCCCCTCGTAGGCGGCGAGCCGCTTGGCGGCGGCCACGATGGCCGCGAGCCCCACCGAGTCGATGAAGGTCACGTCGGCCATGTCCAGCACCACGTCGCGGTGGCCGGCGCCGATGGCGTCGTCGAGGCAGCCGGACAGTGACGGGATGGCGATGGCGTCGATCTCGCCCCGCATGGCGATCACCGCCGTGCCCGCATCCGGTGACGTCCAGGTGCAGTCGCCGAAGACACGGCCGGCCGGGACGGGCCCGGCCGGCGCCGATCTGATGAGAGCCACGAGGCCTCCTCTGTCGCTAGGTCACTTCCCCGAGCGGCCCGGCCCGTGGCCGCCGCCGTTGCCCGAGTTGCCCGGCCCCGAGTTCCCGTTGCCCGAGTTGCCCGGCCCCGTGTTCCCGTTGCCCGAGTTGCCCGGCCCCGAGTTGCCGCGGTTGGGGTTGCCGCCTCCGTTCCCCCGGCTGCCCGGGCCGCGGTTGGCCTCGACCGAGGTCTCGCCGTCGTCGACGGTCGTCGTCGTCGTCGAGCCGGGGACGGTCGTGGTGGTGCTCGGCGAGCTCGTGGCCGTCGTCTTGCCGCAGTCGGAGCGAGCGACGGCGGACACGGCCCGGCCGTGCTCGCCGCCCGGGCCCCTGGGCGCGTTGTGGGCTGCCTCCGAGACGCAGGCGCCGTGGTTGTCGGTCGGCTTGGTGCCGTCCTCGCCATTGGTGTCGCCATCGCCGTCGTCGACGGCGTCGCCGGCTTCGGTGTCGTCGCCGACCTCGCCGACCGCGTCGGTCGGGTCCTCGAGCTCGAACGGCGTTGCCGCGCTCACGACCTGGGCCACCGCGCGCTGGGCCGGTTCGGGTAGGACCCCGGCGGCTCCGGCGCCGGTGACGCTGGCGGCGGCCACGCCGAGGCCCAGGGCGGCCTTGGACGCCGCCCCGAGCCCGGCCAGCTTGGCCATGAGGGCGGCGAGCAGTTCGCTGATCGTCATTGTCTTCCTCCGCTTCGAGACGGCGGCGTCCCGGGTGCCCGCACGCGGGGCGAGCGCCGCCCGGGTGACGCCGGTGGGCGTTGGGATGCCCTCGGTCAGCAACCTCGCCATCTCGGCCGTGGGCACGGGGGCGGGGCCGTCGACCGCCACCCGCACGTCCTCGGCGAACGCGGCAAGGGGGCCCAGCTCTCCGGCACCGAGAGGGCGGCCGGACAGGAAGGCCTCCAAGGTGGCGTCGTCCAAGGCGGCGGGTCCAGGCATCTCGTCGTGGTGATCGCCCTGGCGGCTCACAGGGATACGCCCTCGCGCTCGAGGTGCCTGCGGAGGGCGGCGACGCCGCGGTGCTGCAGCGCCTTGACCGCGATCGTCGTCTTGCCCAGGGCTTCGGCGGTCTGGTCGAGCGACATGCCCGCGACCATCCGGAGCAGCAGCACGTCCCGCTGGTCGGGCGCGAGCCGGTCGCACATCCGCCGGACCCGCTCCTCGCTCAGCCGGTGAAGTGCTTCCTCCTCCACATCGCCGCCGGCGGCCTCGACGGGGCGGTGGCCGCCGTCGTCCCCGCCGTCGGCTAGGGACGGGCGGCGCCCCCGCCGGCGCCAGTCGTCCACCAGCCGCCGGTGGGCGATGGTGAACACCCAGGAGCGGAACCCGTCCTCGTCGCCCTCGAAGCACTCGAGGCCGGTGAACACGCTCATGAAGACCTCGCTGGTCAGGTCGTCGGGCTCCACCGCCCCTTGGAGGCGCAGGTAACCGGCCACGACGGGGGCGAGGGAGTGCCAGAGCCGTTCGAAGGCCCAGGGGGCACCGGTGCGGGCGGCGGCGAGAACGGAGCCGAACGACTCGCCCAGTGCTCGCGGACGACCGGGCCCCCTCGTGCGCACCGCGACTGGATCGGCAGACGTCTGCACCTGCTCAAGCAATCGCTCGAGGTCCCCGGGAGGATGCGGGGTCGGTCTCGGTCGGGGCGAGGCGCATGTCCGTCCATGGCGCCGGACCGGCGCCGCGTCACGCCCCGCGCCGCGCGAAGGTGGGGCCATGTGCCGGAGCATCGTGACCCTGCGCGGGAGCGAGCCCGCCTCCGAGGAGGAGGTCCGGGCGGCCGCGCTGCAGTTCGTCCGCAAGGTGAGTGGCTACCGGACCCCGTCGAGGGCGAACGCCGAGGTGTTCGACCAGGCGGTGGACGAGGTGGCCGGATCCGTTCGCCGGCTGCTCGACGGCCTGGTGTCTCCGAGGGCGGCGGCTCGGTCCCCGTCCTGAGGGGGGTCAGGCGGGGCGATCGAGGATGGCGGCGGTGACCGGGCGGAACAGCGAGGCGTCGAGGCCGTCGTCGATCACCAGCACGCCGTCCGTCTTCCCCCGGGCCTGGGCGAGGGGCAGGGCGGGGTCGTTCACGTCGGCGATGGAGAGGGTGGGGATCCCCCGCTCGACGGCCGCCCCGGCGTACCCGTGGTCGGCGACCACGAGATCGACGCCGTCCGGGCCGCCCACCGCCTCGAGCATGGCCTCCATCGGGTCGGGGCGGTGGGTGTGCTTGAGGGCGGCGTCCTGGTAGAGGCAGGCGACGCCGTCGAGGTAGCGGAGCGAGGCGCGTCGGCCGTCGGGCGTGCGCACCCGGTCGCGGTCGCCCTCCAGCGGGCGCAACACCCGGTTGCCCGCGTCGCCGAGCGCTCGGGACAGGGCGGCGTAGTGGGCGAGGAGGGCGAACGGGTGCCCGGTGGCCAACAGTACGCGGCCTCGGGAGCCGGTGAGGAAAGGGGCCAGCGCCTCACGGTGGCGCTCGATGGCGGCCACGGCCGCTTCGGGGTCGATGGCCGCCCCGCCGTCGGTCGCCCCCCAGCCGTGGGGCCGCCCACCGGCCGCCTCCACCGCGGCCACCGCCTCGGTGAAGTCAGCGTCGCGCCAGTCGGAGAGGCCGAAGGTGTACTCCGGGTGGCCCTCGACCAGGTGCCGGCAGTTGCCGAGCGAGTTCTCGACCGACGTGGCGACGTTGCCCGCGAGCCGGCTCTCGACGAGGTGGTCGAGGAGGGCGCCATGGCGGCCGCCGGTGGTCACCGGTCGGGTCCACATGCGTCCATCCTGCCCCAGGGCGCCCTCGCCTAACGTTTGCGCCGTGACGTCGCCGGTCCCCGCTCGGCCCCGGCTGGGCGTGGGGGAGTGGGTGGCGGCGGCGGGGGGCGCGCTCCTCGTCCTCAGCCTGTTCGCGCCCTGGGAGCACCGCCCGGCGCCCGAGGATCCGGCCCTCACCGAGACCCTCACCGGGCTGGGGTCCTTCGGCCTCCTCACCGCGGTGCTGGCGGCGGCGGCCGCCGTGCCGGTGACCCACCTCGTCCGGCGCGGGCAGGGCCACACCGGGGTCCGCCCGCTGGTCGTTGTCTCCTGCGGGGCGGTGGCCCTCACCGTCATCCTGTTCGGGATGGTCGCCGCCCTCGACGTCGAGTCCGAGCCCGGTGGCGGCGTCTACGCCGGCCTGCTGGGCGCCGTCGCCGTCGCCGTGGGTGGGGCCCTGCGGCTGTTCCTGCTCCGCGCCCCGTCACCGTGAGCCCGGGGGCGGCGCCGGCCACCGGCCCTACACTCTGGCCGTGACCCGGTCCGAGAAGGGAGAGGCCCGGATCCTCACCGTCCCCAACGCGCTCTCCCTCGGGCGCCTGCTGTGCGTGCCCGTCTTCCTTTGGCTGCTGTTCGGCCGCGACAACCGGGCGGGGGCGGCGTGGCTCCTCGCCGTGCTGGGCGCCACCGACTGGGTGGACGGGTGGATCGCCCGCCGCTACGACCAGGTGTCGACCGTCGGGAAGGTCCTCGACCCCACCGCCGACCGGGTCCTGCTGGTCGTCGGGATCGTCGCCATCCTCGTCGACGGGTCGGCCCCGATCTGGCTCGGCGTGGCCGCCCTGGCCCGGGAGGTGCTGGTGTCGGCGGCGGTCCTGGCGCTGGCGGCCATGGGCGCCCGGCGTATCGACGTGTCGTGGGCGGGGAAGACCGGCACCTTCGCCCTCATGATGGCCTTCCCGATCTTCCTCGTCGCCAACGCGCCGAACAACTCGTGGGAGGGACCGCTGCGGGTCCTCGCCTGGGGATGCGCCGCCGTGGGCCTGGCCTTCTCCTACTGGTCGGCGTTCC
The DNA here is from genome assembly GCA_036259055.1 of Acidimicrobiales bacterium. Taxonomy (GTDB): domain Bacteria; phylum Actinomycetota; class Acidimicrobiia; order Acidimicrobiales; family AC-14; genus DASZJY01. Next base: position 4,190 of record DATACM010000109.1, read on the forward strand.
ACTACATCCCCGCCGGGCGGGACGCCCTGCGTGAGGCCCGGGACGGCAAGAGGGCGCGGGCCGGGCGGGCGGAGGTTCAGCCCCAGGGGCCCGTCGAGTAGGGTCAAGCGAGTGAAGGCCGTCATCATGGCGGGCGGGGAGGGCACTCGGCTCCGGCCCCTCACCTCAAACCTGCCCAAGCCCCTCATGTCCCTGGTGAACCGCCCGATGATGGAGCACATCGTGCGGCTCCTGAAGCGCCACGGCTTCGAAGACATCGTCGTCACCGTGGCCTTCATGCCCCAGACGATCCGCAGCTACTTCGGCGACGGGTCGGACTTCGGCGTCCGCATGGTGTACGCCACCGAGGAGACGCCGCTGGGCACGGCGGGGTCGGTCGGCAACGCCAAGGACGAGCTCGACGAGCCGTTCCTCGTGATCTCCGGCGACGTCCTCACCGACGTCGACCTGGGCGCCATCGTCGACTTCCACAAGGACCGGGGGGCGATGGCCACCATCGCCCTCAAGTCGATGGAGGACCCCCTCGAGTTCGGCATCGTCATCACCCGCGACGACGGCTCCATCGAGCGCTTCCTCGAGAAGCCGGGCTGGGGCCAGGTGTTCAGCGACACGGTAAACACCGGCATCTACGTGCTGGAGCCCGAGATCTTCGACTTCATCCCCCCCGACCAGTCGGTGGACTTCTCCGAGGACGTCTTCCCCGCCATGCTCGAGGCGGGCAAGCCCCTCTTCGGGTACACGGTCGACGGCTACTGGGAGGACGTGGGCACCCTCGACGCCTACCTCGGTGCCCACCGCGACGTCCTCGACAGGAAGGTCGACGTCGAGCTGGCCGGGTTCCGGCTGGCCGACGGCGTGTGGCTCGGGGAGGGGGCGGAGATCGACCCCAACGCCGACGTCCACGGCCCGCTCGTCGTGGGCGAGCACTGCCGGGTGGAGGCGGGGGCCCACGTGGGCGAGTACACGGTGCTCGGCTCCAACGTCATGGTGCGGGCCGACGCGTCGATCGACCGGTCGGTCGTGCACGACAACGCCTACATCAGCCAGTCGGTCCAGCTGCGGGGGACGGTGGTCGGCCGGGCGAGCGACCTGCGCCCCTACTCGCGCTGCGAGGAGGGCGTCGTGCTGGGCGACGAGTGCCTGGTCGGCGAGCACGCCGTCATCAACCAGGGCGTCAAGGTGTACCCGTTCAAGACGGTCGACCCCGGCGCCATCATCAACTCGTCGATCGTGTGGGAGTCGCGCGGCTCCCGCAGCCTGTTCGGGCGCATGGGCGTCACCGGCCTGGCCAACGTCGACGTCACCCCCCAGCTGGCCGTGCAGGTCGCGATGGCCTACGGCACGACCTTGAAGAAGGGTGCGACCGTCACCACCTCGCGCGACTCGAGCCGCGCCGCCCGCGCCCTGAAGCGGGCGGTGATGGCCGGGCTCAACGCCACCGGGGTCCACGTCGACGACCTCGAGATGGCCCCCGTGCCGGTGACACGGTTCCAGGTGCGGGCCGAGAGGGCCCAGGGCGGCATCACCGTGCGCCTGGCGCCGGGCGACCCCCAGTCCGTGAGCATGCGCTTCTTCGACGCCGACGGCACGGATCTGGCCGAGGGGGCCCAGCGCAAGATCGAGCGGGCGTTCTACCGCCAGGACTTCCGCCGTGCCTTCGCCGCCGACATCGGCGACATCCGCTTCGCCCCCCGGGCCCTCGAGTTCTACACCGCCGCCCTCATCGACACCGTCGACGTGCAGGCGATCCGCTCCTCGGGCTTCCGGGTCGTGCTCGACTACGCCTACGGCACCACGTCGACGGTGATGACCCAAGTCCTGGCCAAGCTGGGAGCCGACGTGCTGGCGGTCAACCCCTACGCGTCCACGGCAGGGGCAGCCGCCTTCGACAGCACGTCCCACGCCGCCAAGGTCGCCGACCTGGTGCGCACGTCGAGCGCCCACCTGGGGGCGGTGATCGACCCCGACGGCGAGCACATCATCCTCATCGACGACGAGGGCAACGTGCTCGACCACGAGCAGGCCCTGCTCGCCGTGCTCACCCTCGTGACCGGGGCCCGGGAGGGCGCCCGAGTCGCCCTCCCGGTGGCCGTCAGCCGGGCGGCCGAGCGCATCGCCGCCCAGGCCGGCTCGGAGATCGTGTGGACGAAGGTGTCCTCCGCTCACCTCATGGACACGGCGGCCGCCGAGGACGTCGCCTTCGCCGCCAGCCAGGACGGGGGCTTCGTCTTCCCCGACTTCCTCCCCGGCTTCGACGCGACGGCCGCCTTGGTGAAGGTGCTCGAGCTGCTGGGCAAGGGCGGCCTCCGGCTCTCCAAGGTGGTGGGCGAGCTGCCCGCCGTCCATTTCGCCCACGGCACCGTCGACACGCCGTGGGAGGAGAAGGGCATGCTCATGCGGCGGCTCGTCGAGGCGGTCAAGGACGACGAGGTTCTGCTGGTCGACGGGGTGAAGGTGTTGCGGGACCAGGCGTGGGCGCTGGTGCTGCCCGATCCCGAGGAGCCGCTGACCCACGTGTGGGCCGAGGGCGAGAGCGACGACGAGGTGCGCCAACTCGTCGACGAGTGGACGGGAAAGGTGGGGGAGATACTCGAGTGACCCTGCCGCCTGGGGTGGCGCGCCGTGGACGTCCCTGACGACCGGCGGTACACCAACGACCACGAGTGGGCCCTGCTCGAGGACGGCCGGGTGCGCGTCGGGATCACCGACTACGCCCAGGACGCCCTGGGCGACGTGGTGTACGTCAAGGTCCCCGAGGCGGGCACCGCCGTGACCGCCGGCGGCGCCTTCAGCGAGGTGGAGTCGACCAAGTCGGTCTCCGACATCTACGCACCCGTCGCCGGCACCGTCGTGGCCGTGAACACGGCCCTCGCCGACCTCCCCCAGGCCGTCAACGAGGACCCCTACGGCGCTGGGTGGATCTGCGTCATCGAGCCCGAGGACCCCGCCGCCTACGAGGGCCTGCTCGACGCCGAGGCCTACAAGGCGCTCATCGCCGAGTGACCGGGGGGCGGCCGGGCCCCGGAACCGGGCGGCCCGAGACGCCCACGAAGTACCTTGGGGGCCGTGTACTGCAACGCCTGCGGGCACGGGAACCCGCCGGGGGCCAACTTCTGCTCGTCGTGCGGCGCCCTCTTGGAACCGTCCAGGGACGACACGACGATCACCTTCGTCCCCGGGGAGGCCACGGGTGACGTCTCCGAGGACGAGCTCACCGTCTCGCTGGGCGAGCTCCCCGAGAGCACGGCCATGGTGGTGGTCAAGCGGGGGCCCAACGCCGGTTCGAAGTACACCCTCGACCAGGACGTCACCCGGGCCGGGCGCCACCCCAACAGCGACATCTTCCTCGACGACATCACCGTCTCCCGCCGCCACGCCGAGATCATCCGGACGCCGGAGGGGTTCGACGTCCGCGACGTGGGGTCGTTGAACGGGACCTACCTCAACCGCGAGCGGATCGACGAGGCGCGCCTGTCGAACGGGGACGAGCTGCAGATCGGGAAGTTCAAGCTGGTGTTCTTCTCCGGCTCGGCCGGAGACGGCTGAGGAGGTCGCGCCGGTGGAGGACCGGGCCTTCCTGTCGATCGGCGAGGTGCTGTCGCTCCTCAAGGAGGAGTTCCCCGACGTCACCATCTCCAAGATCCGCTTCCTCGAGAGCCAGGGGTTGCTCGACCCCGAGCGGACGCCCTCGGGCTACCGGAAGTTCTACGACACCGACGTCGAGCGCCTCCGGTGGATCCTGCGCCAGCAGCGCGAGAACTTCCTGCCCCTCAAGGTCATCAAGGGACGCCTGCGGGGCGGCGGCGAGCTCACCGACGACCCCGACGACCTGATCCCCACCGCCTCGAGTGCCCGGCCCGCGTCGGGCGGCACGGCCGCCGCCAACCCCGGTGCGGCCGCCGCCGAGCCGCCCCCCATGGTCGTGCGCCAGTCGGGCGCCAGCCTCAACATCACCGAGCTGGCGGCGGCCACCGGCCTGGAGGAGGACGATCTCCGGGAGCTCGAGCGATTCGGCCTCCTGAACGGCCGGCGGGTCGGCTCGGCGGTCTACTACGACGAGGAGGCGGTGTCGGTGGCCGGGCTGGCCGCCGGGTTCATGAAGTACGGCGTTGAGCCGCGCCACCTGCGGATGTACAAGACCACGGCCGACCGCGAGGCGGGGTTCTTCGAGCAGGTGGTCATGCCCATGCTCAAGCAGCGCAACCCCCAGGCCCGGCGCCAGGCGGTCGACACCCTCGCCGAGCTGGCCCGCCTGGGCCAGGGCCTGCGCCAGGCCATGCTTCGCGAGGCGCTCCGCCAGTACTTCGAGAGGCCCTAGGACGACGGCCGCGGGCGGCGACCGACCCGAGCCCCGGTCACGGCAACCGGCCCGCCGGCCCCTGCGGACGCTCATCGGCCCGGAGGAGCTGGCTGCCGCCGTCGCCCGTCTCGGCGCCGAGATCTCGGCCGCCTACGACGACGGCGTGGTGCTGGTCGCCGTGCTCAAGGGCAGCGTGCTCTTCCTCGCCGACATGATCCGCTGCATGAGCATCGTCCCGCTGGTCGACTTCATGGCCATCTCTCCCTATGCCCCCGACACCGGGCGGGTGAAGATCGTGAAGGACACCGACATCGACCTGTACGGGCGGGAGGTGGTGCTGGTGGAGGACATCGTCGACACCGGCCTCACGCTGACCTACCTCCTGGGCGAGCTCCGGGGCCGGGAGCCACGCTCGGTGGAGGCCTGCGCGCTCCTCGACAAGACCGCCCGGCGGATCGTGCCGACGCCGGTGCGCTTCGTCGGGTTCGAGATCGCCGATGAGTTCGTCCTCGGTTACGGCGTCGACTATGCCGGCCGTTACCGCAACCTCGACCGGGTCCTCGCGGGCGACCTGGACGTGCTCCGCGGCGACCCGGACGCGTATGTCCACGACCTCTACAGACGCTAGGGTCGGGCCGTGGTCGAGATGCACCTGGTCGGCGTCCGAGTCGAGATGCCCACCAACAACCCGATCGTGCTGCTCAGGGAGGCCGACGGGGAGCATCGGGTGCTCCCCATCTTCATCGGGCCGGTGGAGGCCACCGCCATCGCCTTCGCCCTGCAGGGCGTCGTCACCCAGCGCCCGATGACCCACGACCTCATGCGGGACGTGCTGCTCAGCCTCGGCGTGGGCGTGGACCGCATCGTCATCACCGAGCTGCGCGACCGCACCTTCTACGCCGAGATCCAGATGACGCGGAACGGCACGGGATGTTCCGTCTCCAGCCGCCCCTCCGATGCCATCGCCCTGGCCGCTCGCCTGGGGACGCCGATCTACGCCAACGAGAGCGTCCTCGACGAGGCGGCGGTGGCAGTGAGCGAGGAGCCCCAGGAGGAGGACGAGGTCGAGCGCTTCCGGGAGTTCCTCGAAGGCGTGAACCCGGAGGACTTCGGCTCCTAGCCGGTCTCGCTTTCCGCCCCCGGTCGTTGACTGTGGACGGCTTGGGGATCTAGCCTCACACCTGCGTAACTACGTGGCTGTAGGTCTCCGCCGCCGGCGGGGCCGGTCGCCACCGGGGAGGCCAGGTCGGCTATGGCACAGTCGGCGACGCCGGACGAGGGCTACCGAGGGCCGCAGGTGTGCTCGATCGTCGGCATCACCTATCGCCAGCTCGACTACTGGGCCCGCACGAACCTCATCCGGCCGTCGATCGCCGACGCCCGGGGCAGCGGGACCCAGCGGCGCTACTCCTACCGTGACCTCGTGGAGCTCAAGGTCATCAAGAGCCTGCTCGACGCCGGCGTCTCCCTCCAGAAGGCCCGCCGGGCCATCGAGTACCTCCGCAGCAACCTGGGCGCCGACATCGCCTCGGCCAGCCTGGTCCTGAACGGGTCGGACTCCGTGCTCGTCGTCCGGGACTCGGGGGAGCTCGTCGACCTGTTGAAGCAGGGCCAGGGCGTGTTCAGCATCATGGCCCTGGGCGGGGTCAAGGCCGAGCTCGACGCCGCCATCACCGAGCTGCACCCGCCGGGCGAGGTCGCCCCCGCCGCCCCCTCGGCCGGGGCGTCGGGCGGCACGGGGTAGGGTCCCTGGCCGGGACGCGCCGCCCCGAGCCGGACCCCGGCGTCCCGTCCGGCCCCCGAGCCACGGAGGGGCCCGACTCCCCGTCACCGCTGCCCCACGAGGCGGTCCGCTTCGCCCACAACTCGGAGCGCCAGTTCGCCAAGCTGCTCGACTTCTACTCGATCGCCTGGGAGTACGAGCCCCGCACGTTCGTGCTGCAGTGGGACAAGGCGGGAAACCCGGTGCAGGCGTTCACGCCCGACTTCTACCTGCCGGCCTACCACCTGTTCATCGAGATCACCACGCTCAACCAGAAGCTGGTGACCAAGAAGAACCGCAAGGCCCGGCGGCTCCGGGAGCTGTACCCCGACGTGCGCATCAAGGTCTTCTATCAGCGGGACTACCTGAACCTCCTGGTCAAGTACGGCCTGGAGCCGCCGTCGCAGGCCCTCCCCACCGACGAGGCGGTCGAACCCCTACCCCTGCGCTTCGACGTCGACGACCCCGACACCGACGAGCGCCCGGCCCGCCGTCGCCGCCGCAAGCCCGCCTGACCTGGATCCCGCTGAACCGCGACCTCGAGCTCGCCCTCGCCCTGGCCGACCAGGCCGACGCCCTGACGCTGGCCCGCTTCCGCGCCTCCGACCTGGTCGTGGAGTCCAAGCCCGACCTGAGCCCCGTCACCGAGGCCGACCGGGCGGTCGAGGAGGCGCTCCGCCGCCGGCTGGCCGAGGAGCGCCCCGACCACGGCGTGCTGGGCGAGGAGCTGGGGGAGGCAACGGGCGGCGGACCGTGGCGCTGGGTGCTCGACCCCATCGACGGCACCAAGAACTACCTCAGGGGCATCCCGGTGTGGGGAACGCTCATCACCCTCCAGCACGAGGGCGAGACCGCCGTGGGGGTCGTGTCCGCCCCCGCCCTGGGCCGGCGGTGGTGGGCGGCCCGGGGGCACGGCGCCTTCCTCAACGGCGACCGCCTGCAGGTGTCAGGGGTGGCCGACCTGGGTGACGCGTGCGTCAGCTACGACGACCTCCCGTCGTTCGACCGCCTGGGGCTGGCCGACGCCCTCCTCGCCTTGGGCCGGCGGGTGTGGCGGATGCGGGACTTCAGCGACTTCTGGGCCCACATGCTTGTGGCCGAGGGGGCGGTCGACGCGGCCGTCTACGCCGAACCCGCGGTGAAGCTCTGGGACCTAGCCCCCCTCAAGGTCATCGTCGAGGAGGCGGGGGGGCGGTTCACCGACCTGGCCGGGACGGCCACCGACGACGGTGACAGCGCGGTGTCGTCCAACGGCCTGCTCCACGAGGAGGTCCTGGCCGCCTTCGCTCGGTGACCCGCCCGGTCGCCGGTAGCCTCTCGGGCGTGGCGGCGTCCCGCTCCCCTCTCGACCAGGCCCACCGCGCCCTCGGCGCCCGGATGGTGCCGTTCGGCGGTTGGGAGATGCCGCTGTCGTACCCCTCGGGGACGCTGGCCGAGCACCGGGCGTGCCGCGAGGCGGCGGTCGCCTTCGACGTCAGCCACCTGGGGACGGTACGGGTTGCCGCCGAGGGGGCGTTCGGCCTGCTCCAGGAAGTCCTCACCAACGATCTCGGCAAGATATGGCCGGGCCGGGCCCAGTACACCCATCTCCTCGACGAGGCGGACGGGTCGGTGCTCGACGACATCATCGTCTGGTGGGTGGACGAGGCCGAGTTCCACGTGATGCCCAACGCCTCGAACACCGCCCGGGTGCTCGACGCGGTCGGGGGCGACGACGTCACCCGGCAGCGGGCGATCATCGCGGTGCAGGGGCCGGAGGCCCGCCGCCACCTGGCCGACGTCAGCCCCGAAGCGGCCGAGGTGCCCCGCTTCGCCGTGCGGCGGGTCGACTGGAAGGGGGTGCCGTGCGTGGTCGCCGGCACCGGCTACACCGGCGAGGACGGGCTCGAGGTGGCGGTCCCCGCTGAGGCGGCCGAGCCGTTCTGGCAGGCGGTGCTCGACGCTGGGGTAGTACCGGCCGGGCTGGGCGCCCGCGACACCCTGCGCCTGGAGGCGGGCCTGCCCCTCCACGGCCACGAGCTGGGACCGGGCATCACGCCGCTGCAGGCGGGGCTGGGCTGGGTCGTGGCCTGGGGCAAGGGCGACTTCCGGGGCCGCGCCGCCCTCGAGGCCGAACGGGCGGCGGGGGTCACGCGGTCGCTGCGAGGGATCGAGACGGAGGGCCGTCAGCCGCCGCGGGCCGGCTGCCCGGTGCTGGTCGACGGGGCGCCCGCCGGCGAGGTCACCAGCGGCAACTTCTCGCCGACCCTCGGGCGGGGCATCGCCTTGGCCTTCCTGCCGCCGACGGTGGAGGTGGGCACCGAGGTAGGGGTCGAGGTCAGGGGCCAGGTGCTGGTCGGCAAGGTCGTCCCCACCCCCTTCGTCGAGCGTCGGAAGAGCTGATGGGCCACTTCGTCCCCCACACCGACGAGGAGGTGGCGTCCATGCTCGCCGACCTCGGGTTGTCGTCGGTCGACGAGCTGTTCTCGGCCGTACCGGAGGCGCTGCGCCTCACGGGCGGGCTCGACCTGCCGCCGGGGCTCTCCGAGCCCGACGTGGCCACCCGCGTCGAGAGGGTCGCCGGGGCGAACCGCCGGGCCGGACCTGACCTCGTCTGCTTCGCCGGGGCCGGGGCCTACGACCACGACGTGCCCTCGGTGGTCCGCCGGGTCGCCTTCCGCTCGGAGTTCGTCACCGCCTACACCCCCTACCAGCCCGAGGTGGCCCAGGGCGTGTTGCAGGCCCTGTTCGAGTACCAGACCGTGATATGCCGCCTCTTCGGCATGGAGGTCGCCAACGCCTCGCTGTACGACGGCTCGTCGGCCTGCGTGGAGGCGGCCAACCTGGCGGTGGCCGCCACCGGGCGGTCCACCGTGTGGGTGTCCCGCGGCGTGCATCCCCACTGGCGCGCGGTGATGGCGACCTTCGCTGCCGGGAGCGGGCACGACCTGGTCGACGTCCCCCTCGCCGACGGCACCACCGCCTGGCCCGACGGGGGCGAGCCGGCGGCCCTCCTCGTGCAGTACCCCAACTACCTCGGCTGCATCGAGGACCTGGCTGCCGCGGCCGACACCGCCCGGCGCACGGGGGCGCTGCTGTTGGTGGCCGCCGACCCGGTGGCGGCGGGGCTCCTGCGCTCGCCCGGCTCCTACCGCGCCGACGTAGTCGTGGGCGAGGGCCAGCCGTTCGGCACCCCCCTCTCGTTCGGCGGCCCCTACCTGGGGCTGTTCACCTGCCGGCAGGAACATGTCCGCCGCCTGCCCGGACGCCTGGTGGGGGAGACGGTCGACGTGGACGGGCGCCGGGCCTATGTCACCACCCTGCGCACGCGCGAGCAGGACATCCGGCGCGAGAAGGCCTCGTCCAACGTGTGCACGAACCAGACGCTGATCGCGGTGGCATGCGTCGTGCACCTCGCCTGGCTGGGCACGGGCGGCCTGCGCGAGCTGGCCCTGCGCTGCGCCCGGGGGACCCGCTACGCCAGGGAGGCGGTGCTGGCCATCGAGGGCGTCGAGCCGCTGGCCCGCGCGCCGGTCCTGCGGGAGTTCGCCGTGCGCCTCCCCGTGCCCGGCGAGGTGGTGGTCGAGCGCATGGCCGAGGAGGGCTTCCTCGCCGGCGTCCCGCTCGGCGTCGAGTACACCGCCGGCGACGGCGGCGGGCTGCTGGTGGCCGTGACCGAGCGCCGAACCCGCGAGGAGATCGACGCCTACGCCGCTGCCCTCGAGAAGGTGGTCCGGTGACGCCGCCGGCCGCCGGAGGCCGCTCCACCAGCGCCCCGCTCATGGGCCGCGACGAGGAGCCGACGATCTTCGAGCTCTCGTCGCCCGGACGGGGAGCGGCGTCGTTCCGCACCACCGGTGTGCCCGAGTGGGCGCCCGAGGAGCTGGTCGGCCCCGAGCACCTCCGGCCCGACCCCACGCCGGTGGCCGAGATCTCCGAGCGCGACCTGGTGGCCCACTTCACCCGGCTCACCCACCGGCAGTACTCGGTGGACCTCGGGGCCTACCCGCTCGGCTCGTGCACGATGAAGTACAACCCCAAGCTCTGTGACGACGCCGCCTCGGCGCCGGGGCTGGCCGACGTGCACCCGGCCGCCCCCGCCGCCCTGACCCAGGGGTGGATCGAGCTCCTCGCCGGCCTTGAGGCGGCTCTCTGCCGGGTGACGGGCATGCACGCCGCCACTCTCCAGCCGCCCGCGGGGGCAGCCGGCGAGCTCACCGGCCTGTTGCTCATGCGGGCGTGGCATCGCGACGCCGCCGACGGCGCCGACGAGCGGAGGAGGCGGGTGATCATCCCCGACTCGGCCCACGGCACCAACCCGGCGTCGGTGACGCTCGGCGGCTACGAGGTCACCACCGTCCCCTCCGACGACCGCGGATGCGTCGACCTGTCCGCTCTACGGGACCGCCTCGACGACGACGTGGCCGGGATCATGCTCACCAACCCCAACACCCTCGGGCTCTTCGAGGAGGACATCGTCGCCATCGCCGCCGCCGTCCACGAGGTGGGCGGGCTGCTCTACTACGACGGCGCCAACCTCAACGCCATCCTGGGGGTCACCCGCCCCGGCGACATGGGCTTCGACATCGTGCACATGAACCTGCACAAGACCTTCGCCGTCCCCCATGGCGGCGGAGGCCCGGGCGCCGGCCCGGTGGCGGTGTCCCAGCGGCTGGCGCCCTACCTCCCGGGGCCCCGGCCGGTGCAGCAGGCCGCCGACGGCCGATGGGAATGGGCGTGGCCCGAGCGCTCCATCGGGCGGGTCCACTCCTGGCACGGCAACGCCCTCGCTCTGGCCCGAGCGTGGTCGTACATCCTCGCCAACGGTGGCGACGGCCTGCGCAAGGTGGCGGAGGCGGCCGTGCTCAACGCCAACTGGCTGCGCCACCGCCTGCGGGGCACCTACGACATCCCCTACGACCGGCCCAACATGCACGAGTTCGTGGCCTCGGCGGCGGGGCTGCGCAAGCGCACCGGCGTGCGGGCGGCCGACGTGGCCAAGCGCCTGCTGGAGGAAGGCTTCCACGCCCCCACCGTCTACTTCCCGCTGATCGTCGAGGAGGCGCTCATGATCGAGCCCACCGAGACGGAGAGCCCCCAGACGCTGGCCGCCCTGGCCGACGCCCTCGTCGCCATCGCCGCCGACACCGCCGACTCCGCCCACGAGGCCCCCCGGACCTCACCGGTGCGCCGGCTCGACGAGGCGCGTGCCGCCCGCCAGCTGGTGCCGACGTGGGACGCCCGTCGTTCTGTGGAGAGTTGACTACCAAATAGGTAGCCAAGTCACCAAAGAACGAGTCGCTAGCGCCCAGGGTGAAGGTGCGCCTTCAGCAGGGCGCCTCCCGGTCCGAAATCAGGGGAGGTGACGGTAGAATCCGCGCCCGTGGCCGAGGACACCGGCGCCGACCTCGTGCGCATCGACGGCCGTCCCTGACCGGCTCACCCCGAGGTGACCGCTACGTGAGCCCTCTTCGTGCCCCCCACAGGTCCCTGGCGCTCGCGCTGGTGGCGCTGGTGGCGGCCGTCGGGTGCGGCTCCTCGCAGTTCCGCTACGTGGCCCACGACGACACCCAGACGTTCCTCAAGGTGCCGCGGGACTGGAAGATGTACGACAGCGACCTCCTCGTGGAGGCCGAGGCTGCCGCCGTCGAGGCGGCGGGCGAGGACGCCCCCTCCTTCGTCGACCAGGCGTTCCAGGGCCAGCTGCAGTGGCGGGTCGCCTTCGACGGCGACCCCCACCCCGAACCGGTCAACGCGGTGTCGTACGCCGAAGCGCCGGTCGTCGAGGTGCGGGTCCGCCAGCTCACCGAGGACGAGCGCGACCGGGTGAACATCGCCAGCCTGCGCAACATCTTCTTCCCCTACGACCAGCTGAAGGCCCAGCTGGCCCAGGAGCGGGCGGAGACCCCGCTCGAGCCCAACCCGCCGATCACCTCGTCGTTCCGCCCACTGTCCGAGGAGGAGATCCAGCTCGAGGGCGGCATCCGAGGGAGCCGCCTGCGCTTCGAGCTGCGCCAGAACGACAGGTTCTACGTCATCGACCAGACCGCCCTCCTCGACGGGGAGGCGAGCCGGGTGCACGTGCTGCTGATGCGTGCCTCCGAAGAGGAGTTCATCCTGCAACGTAAGCTTCTGGACGAGATCGCCAGCTCGTTCACCGTCAAGCACAAGAAGGGCTGACCATGCCGCCGCCCGATCCCCCCAGCGCACCCGTCGGTCTGGCCTCGCCGGCGGAGGGCCCCATGCGGTTCAAGAGCCGCATGCGGGATGAGGACCGCACCACCCGGAAGCCCATGGCTCTCTGGGACCGCACGAAGATCCTGCTCCTCCTCATCTCGGTCTGGCTGCTGTTCGTGCTCGCCGACATGGGCGCCAACCCCATCCTCCCGTTCACCGACGCCGTCGACCGCCAGGTGCGAGCCAAGTGGTGGCTCCTCGCCGCTGCCGCTCTCGAAGGCCTGCGGCAGGTCCACTACCTGATCGCCGAGCGGTCGGCGCCCTACCACCAGTTCTGGACGCAGCGGGTGTTCGGCCGCCTCGAGCAGCGCACGTCCAAGATGAACGACTGGGACCGCTTCCGCATCGCCCGGGCGGCCAAGATCCTCTTCCTCCTGCTGGTCGTCGACCTCATCGTCGCCGCCCTCACCCAGACGTCGCCGCTGCTGGCGATCGTGCAGCTGCCCATCACCTTCTTCCGCGCCCTGCCGCTCCTACTGCAGCTGCTGTTCGCGGTCGTCTTCATCGTCATCCAGTTCGTCGCCCTGTTCTGGTTCCTCTCCAAGGGCGGCACCGAGGTCTACTACCCCGACGACATCAAGACCCGGTTCTCCGACGTCTGGGGCCAGGACAACGTCTTGGAGAAGATCAAGGAGAACCTCGTCTTCCTGGAGGACCCCGAGTCGATCGAGCGCCGCGGCGGCTACGTGCCGGGGGGCATCCTGCTGTGGGGCCCGCCGGGCACGGGCAAGACGCTGATGGCCGAGGCAGTGGCCGGCGAGACGGGGCGGCCCTACGTGTTCGTCGACCCCGGCTCGTTCCAGAACATGTTCATCGGGGTCGGCATCCTCAAGGTGAAGGCCCTGTTCCGCAAGCTCCGGCGCCTGGCCGTGCGCTATGGCGGGGTCATCGTCTTCTTCGACGAGGCCGATGCTCTCGGTAACCGGGGGGCGCTCGCCGGCGGCGGGCCGTTCGGCGGCGGCCACGGCCACGTCTCACCGTGGCAACCGCTCGGCGCGGGCAGCCCCTTGACGTCGTGCAACGGGCTCTCCTACGTGTCCGCCGACACCGCCAGCCTGGTGTTCCGCGGATGCCTCGACGCCAGCTCCGGCCCCGAGCCGCCCCGGCGGCGCCGCGACCGCTTCGTGATGGGCATGGGAGGGGGCGCCGGCATGGGAACGCTGCAGGCGCTCCTGGCCGAGCTGTCGGGGCTGAAGAAGCCCCGGGGCTTCATGAACCGCGTCGTGCGGCGCGCCCTCGGCCTGCGCCCGAAGCCGCCGCCCAAGTACCGGATCCTCGTGATGATGGCCACCAACATGCCGGAGGCCCTAGACGAGGCCCTGCTCCGCCCCGGGCGCATCGACCGCATCTACAAGGTCGGCTATCCCTCGAAGGCCGGCCGGGTCCGCACGTACGAGGGCTACCTGGCCAAGGTGAGCCACGAGCTCACCCCCGACCAGATCGACAAGCTGGCCACCATCACTCCCTATGCGACGGGCGCCACGATCAAGGACATGGTCAACGAGGCGCTGATCAACGCGATCCGCGCCGGCCGCCAGGCGATCACCTGGGGCGACATCGTCAAGGCCAAGCAGCTCAAGGACCTCGGCCCTCCCGAGGACGTCGAGTACATCGAGCGCGAGCGCCACGCGGTGGCGGTGCACGAGGCGTGCCACGCGGTCACCGCCTACATGGTGCGCCGCCACATGGTCATCGACATCGCCACCATCGAGAAGGGCGGCACGTATCTCGGCATGGTCGCCTCGATCCCGCCCGACGACCAGTTCACCCGGTGGCGCTCCGAGTACGAGGCCGACATCATGGTCAGCCTGGCGTCGCTCGCCGGCGAGCACATGTTCTTCGACGGCGACAACTCCTCCGGGGTCTCTGGCGACCTCGAGGCCGCCACCATGCTCGTGGGCATGATGGAGGGCTGGTGGGGGATGGGCACCACCGTGGCGTCCCACGGCATCACCCAGAGGCTGGGGCGGTCGGGCCGCGGCGACGAGCGGACGGCGTTCGACCTGGTCGAGTGGAACCTGGGCGACCAGGTCGAGGCGAAGCTGGGCGAGCTCCTCGAGCGCACGAAGCAGCTCCTGGCCGAGAATCGCCAGGCGGTGCTGGCGGTGGCCCACGCCCTGGAGACCCACAAGACGGTCACCGGCGACGACATCCAGGCCATCATCGAGGGCCGCCCCGGCACCTTGGTGGACGGGTCGCCCTACGGCGGCGCCGAGTTCGCCGCCATCGCCGAGGAGTACCACGCCAAGGTGCTCGCCGCCCACAAGGGCCACGGCCGGGTCGACGTGCCGCTCCCCGTCCTCAACGGCCAACGGGCGGTCGGCCCGGCGTTCGCCGAGGACGCCCCGGCCGACCCCGCCGCGGTGGAGCTGACCGAGGCGGAGCTGGCGGGCCGGAGCTGGCGCCGGCCCGACGGCCGGGGTGACGGAGGTGGCGACGGGGGGTCCGAGGCCCCGTCGAGCTGACGATTCGCCTGGGCCACGGCGGGGCCGGCTAGGCTGCCGCCCGCGGGCCGAGCCCACCGATGACCGAGAAGGAGCTGTGATGCGAAAGCTGGCGGTCCTTCTGAGCGCACCGATTCTGGCGGTGTCACCGATGCTCCTCGTGGGCGGCGCGGCGGCGCAGGAGGAGCCGGCGTGCTTCTTCGCCCCGGACGAGCCCCCGATCCCGGCGACTATCGTCGGTGCCGGGGTCATCACCGGGACGCCCGGGCCCGACGTGATCGCCGGAAGCGGGGGGCGTGACCTCGTCCGGGCCCTCGGCGGCGACGACATCGTCTGCGGCAACGGCGGCAACGACTACGTCGACGGTGGCGCAGGCAATGACGTCCTAATCGGTGGTGGCGAGCCTCCCTTCCTGGCCTTCGGCAGCAACGACACCTTCTTCGGCGGTCCCGGGAACGACGTGCTCGTCGGCCTGGCCGGCAACGACACGCTCAACGGCGGCGACGGAACGGACGACCTGATCGCGATGGGCGGCAACGACCGTCTCACCGGTGGTCCCGGCGGCGACACGATGTTCGGTGGGCCGGGCCAGGACTACCTGGCCGGCGACGCCGGCAACGACCTGATGTTCGGGAACTTCGGGAGCGACACGGTCCTCGGCGGCGACGGCAACGACGAGATCGACGGTGACAACCCCAGCCCGCCGCCGCCAGGCGGGCTGCCCTTCGATCCGGGCCCGAACAACGACACCTGCCTGGGCCAGGCGGGCGCCGACCAGATCTTCAACTGCGAGCGGGGCGACCCCTCCACGCCTCGGGACCCCCCGTTCCCCCCGCCGCCCGGGGACGGTGAGGGCGAACCCCCCGGGTAACGGGGTGCCGCCACCCGTGTGACGCGCCGCCCCCAAGGCGCATGTAGGGGTGGTGAGCGAGCACCGTCACGCCTGGACCCTCGCGTCTCGGGGCCGGCGCTACCTGACCTTCCGTTGCGCGAAGTGCGGCGCCTTCTGCGGGGGCCTGCTCAGCTACCTGCCACCAGAGCTGAGCCGGGCCCTGGAGGACGTCGGCAGCCGCACCAGACAAGCCTCGGGCTGACCGGGGCCGCCGGCGCTGCCTGCTACCGGCGTCGGAGGATGACAGGCTGGCTCGATGCGACGGTGGGCCGTTGTGGTGGCGGCGGGCATCCTCGCGGCCACCGCCTGCCGCGACGAAGGGAGCGTCGGTCGAGAGGGGCTGCGACGGGTCGACGACCGCGCCCTCGACGTCTCCGGCATCCCCGCCCGTGTCGCCGTCCTCCACCCCGCCACGGGGGACGCCGCCTGGCTGGCGGCTGGGGACTCGCCCGACGGCGGCGGCCGGGTGGCGACCTTGTGGCGCTCAGGGGAGGGCCTGTCGTGGGCACGGGTGCCGCTGCCCGACGGCAGCGGCGCCATCGTGAGGGGCGCCGCTCGCCAAGGCGAGCTGTTGGTCCTGGTGGGCGACAAGGGCGAGGGTGGCACCGGCCGGCGGGCCGCGGCGGCATGGGTCGCCCGGGGTGACGGTGGACCTACGGCGGTTCCCGGCGCGCTCGGCGGCGGAGGAGGCACCGTTGTGGTGCGCCAGGTCGTCGGCGGCGTGGCCGGCGGCCAGGGGTTCCTGGCGCTGGGCACGGTCGACGGGCACGTCGCCCTGTGGCGGTCGGCCGACGGCAGCTCGTGGAGCCGGGTGGAGCGGCCCGAGGCCTTCGGTGCCGGCTCAGCGGTCGCCCAGCTGGTCGCCACGGGGTCGGGGGTGGTGGCCGTGGGTGCCGACCGGGGAGCACCGGCGGCGTGGTGGTCGACCGACGGGACGGTCTGGACCCGGGCCGGGATCGGCGGTGCGGGGCCGGGCCGGATCACCGCCGCGGTCGTCGCACCCGACGGCCTGGTCGCCGCCGGGTCGATGACGCCGGCCGACGCCTCGACCGGCGCCGACCGCCGCCCGCTCCCGGCGGTGTGGCGCTCAGCCGACGGACAGTCCTGGCAGCCGGTGCCGGCCAGCTTCGACGCCGCCTCGCAGCCGGGGCAGGACAACCGGGGCGCCGAGGTCAAGGCGCTCGTGCGCGCCGACGACGGCTACCTGGCCACCGGTGGCGGAACCCAGGCCCGGCGCGTCTGGACGTCGGCCGACGGCGTCACGTGGGCGGAGGCCGAGCTCCCGCCCGAGGCGCGGGCGGCCACCCGGTTCGACCTCGCCCTCGCCGCCGCGGCCGGGACCGACGTGCTCGTCGGCTCGTCGACGGAGGTCCTGCCCCCGCGGCTCCTGCTGCGGCGCCAGGGGCGCTGGCTCGACGCCAGCGTTGCCACACCGCTTTCCCCTCCCCGGCCGCAGGCGATGGAGAGCGGGGTGGTGGCCACCGCCGACGGGTTCGTGCTGTGGGCGAACATGATCGAGGGCGGCCCCGGGCTGGCCGAGGAGGGCGGTGGGGCGCGGCTGTGGCGGTCGTCCGACGGCCGGCGCTGGCGGCCCCTCGAGGGGCTGTCCGCCTTCGACCTGGCCTTCGTGCTGTCGATGGTCGCCGACGCCGACGGAGGCCTGGTCGCCGTCGGCACCGAGCCGTCGGTGGCACCGATCGTGTCCCAGGGAACCCCTCACGCCAAGACGTGGGTGTCGTCCGACGGCACTTCGTGGCTCCCCGACGACGCCCCCTTCCGGGAGGAGACGGTCACCCAGTCCCTCACGGGCGTGGCCCGTCGGGGCGCTCGGGTCGTGGCCGTGGGATCTCTGACACGGTCGGCGACCGACGTCGACGCCGTGTTCTGGGTGCGCGACGGCTCGGCGCCGTGGCGGCGGATCCGGGGTATCCCCTCCTCGGAGGGCGAGGGCTCCGAGGG
>DATACM010000110.1:0-8028 GCA_036259055.1 Acidimicrobiales bacterium
TCAGGGCGTGCTCGATCTCCGCCATCGCCTCCCGGGCTCGACTGGCGCCGGTCTCCGCCAGCTCCCGTTCGAGCAGACTGTCGACGTCGGTGTGACCGGTCAGAAGCTTCGCCCTGGCGTCGTGTCCGGCGCTGACCGCCGCCGTGGCGTGCAGCTCGTCGACCAGCGCGGCGCGAAGGCGCTCGAGCAGCTCTGTCGACAGGTGGGAGACGTCGGGGACCGGGACGTGAACCGACGCAGTCATCGCAGGACCTCTTCACTTTCTGGCCGTCGGTCATCCACCGAGAGTGGCCGCCCGACGGCGCCGGACCCATGAGCCGAGCACGTCGCGGTGCTCGCCATGCACCTTAACCTTGGCACACACAGTTGGATTCGTGAGTTAGCGGCGCTCACAGACGAGAGCGCTCAGTCCCCGAGCACCCAGAACACCATCGCCGGCTCGCTCGTCAGGTTGCGCCATGCCGACACCGCGACCCGTGTGGCCAGGGCCGCGTCTCCCGACCGCATGACGGGCGTGTCCGAGCCGATGGTCACCTGCACGAGGCCCGACGCCACGAGCACCAGCTCGGGCCCCTTGTGGACGATGTCCGGTGCACCCGACTCCCCGGGGCCGAGTCGGATGAGGTAGGCGCGCAGGCCCGCCTGTGGGTCGTCGACCAGCGGGCTGGTCGCCGGGACCGGGGCCCGAGGACGGCGGGCGAGGACGTAGCCCGACTCCGGCGCGGTCGAGAGGAGGTCGTCCAGGCTGACACCGAGCCGCTCGGACAGGAGGATCACGGTGTCGAGGGACAACCCGCGCCGTCCTCCCTCGGCCTGGGAGATGGCGCTCGGCGAGACGTCGAGGAGCCGGGCGAGGTCGCTCTGGGTGAGGTTCCGCTCCCGGCGGACACGCTCGAGCCCGCGACCCAGTCTCCCCAAGGCCCTCTCGTCACGGAGGCGAATCTCACCCTCGGTCACCTCCAGGCGCAAGAGCCTCCCCTGCGCCGACGCCGGGCGGCCTTCGGCCTTGACCACCCGAAGATGGCCGTCGGAGACCTCGAGCACGCACTGCGTCACGCGCGTGATCCGCTCGAGGAAGGCGCTGCCCAACTCCCGGCGGGGCGCACGCCAGTAGGCCAGCGCGCCGACGTCGAACAGCCGAGGGCACACCTGACTGAAGAATCCGACCGCTCGGTCGCCGCCCCAACGCCGGGCCAGCCGGTCGAGGCCGTCGACGACCACGCAGCCCGGAGGACTTCCGCCCGCCCCCTCCAGGATCGCCCTCTCGAGAACGGCGGGGTTGCCGAGAGGTCCCCTCGCCCGGGCGTCGAGCACGTTCACGTCCGGATGGAAGCGCTCCCGCAGGCGGTCTGGGGCGGTGCCGGCGGTGACATAGAAGCAGGGCTGCCCCCGTCCGACGGCCTCTGTTAGCAGTGCGTCCTCGAGCCGGCCGACGATATCGGGCTTGTCCGCCACCCACACGATGTTGTCGCCGAGGATGAGCCCGTTCAGCAACTCGTCGAGATCGGCGATCCCGCTCCTGAGCCGTTCACTGCCGACGGCCACCCTGGCTACTCCTTCTTCGAAAGCGGCGCTAACACTTCTCCGCTAACGGCTTAGCACGTGCGAGGCTAGCGGTCACAGCGAGCGCTGTCGCCCGGCGTCCGCCCGGCGCAGCCACCACGCACGACGAAGCGAAGAAGGGGACATCCGATGTGCTTCAAGAACTTGCCCATCGAGTTCGACGAGACCGGCAAGGCCCGCCTGCGTGAGGGCGTCGAGGACCCCTACGCGTTGACGTCGGCCCAACCCAAGCGCTACGTGCGCCGCCGGGAGGGCCCGGGGGCCCAGCTGGCCGCCCCACCCCGCCTGCGGGACTGGAACATCGACCCCATGACCCGGGTGGCCGGCGCCCTGGCCGTGCACACCGTGTTGGACCTGGAGAACCGCAGGGCGGTCGAAGCCCACTCCCGGGCCATGCTGTTCCGGGGCTACGAGATCATCCTCGAGGGGCGTGACCCCCGCGACGCCATCGACATCTCCTCCCGGGCCTGCGGGGTGTGCGGGGGCGTGCACGCCACCGTCAGCGCGCTGGCCATCGAGCAGGCCTTCGGCATCTGCCCGCCGCCCCTCGGGGTGGAGGTTCGGAACCTGGGCGAGGTGGGCGAGATGTTCTACGACCACCCCCTGCACCTGGGGATCCTCGCCGGCCCGGACTACTCGACGTCGATCGTGTCGGTGACGAACCCCGAGCTGGTCACCCGGGCCGAGAAGACGCTCTCGCCCAACGGCGACATCCACGGCTACACCACCATCAAAGACATCATGGACGCCCTCAACCCCCTCACGGGCAAGTACTACCTGGAGGCCCTGGAGTGGACCCGGGTGGGGCGGATCATGTGCATGCTCATGTACGGCAAGTTCCCCCACCCCTCGACGCTCGTGCCCGGCGGCGTCTCCACGACCATCACCACCTCGACGTTCAACGAGTACTACACCCAGCTGGGCAAGATCATCGACTGGTGCAAGGTCGTCTGCCGCATCTGGGACGACCTCTGCGACTTCTTCCTGGAAGCCAACCCCGACTACGAGTGGGTGGGAGCCCGTCCTAACAACCTCATCCAGACGGGCATCTGGGACGACTCGGCGGCCTACGACGCCACCTACTCCAACTGCAACGGGTGGGGCAACGCCAGGTGGGCCAAGCCTGGCGTCATCGTCGACGGGCAGCTGCGCACGACCAACCTCACCGACATCAACATGGGCATCGAGGAGTTCGTCGAGCACGCCTTCTACGAGGACTGGACCAAGACGGGGTCGCCGCGGTTCCGCACCGATCCCTTGGGGAACCCGCTGTCGCCGTACCACATGTGGAACAAGGTGACCATCCCGCGGCCCGGGGCCACCAGCTTCAAGGACAAGTACACCTGGGACACCGCCCCCCGCTGGGACCGCCTGAGCATGGAGACGGGCACGTACGGGCGCATGTGGACCACCGCGCTGGCCGCCGCCACCCCCGAGAACCCCTTCTTCGAGGGGACCGGCGACGGCCTGCGGATCCTCCTCCCGCGCCATCCCCTGCCCGAGACGGAGCTCTACTGGCCGGTGCCCCGCACCATCAACGCCTTGGAGCGGCTCCGGGGGCGGGCCTACGCCATGGCGTTCACCGCCGCCATCGGCATGAACTGCCTCCTCAAGGCGTTCGAGTACTGGCGGCGGGGCGAGACCAAGGTCCACACCCCCTACCGCATCCCCCAGGACGAGCGCGTCTCGGCCGGGTTCTGGGAGGCGAGCCGCGGCTACCTCACCCACCACCTGCACATGGACAAGGGGAAGTTGATCAACTACCAGATCAACACTCCCTCCACCTGGAACGCCGCGCCCCGCGACCCGTTCGGCACCCCGGGGCCCTACGAGGAGGCGGTCATCGACACTCCCCTCCTCGAGTCGGTGCCCGACGACCAGGTCAAGGGGATCGACGTGCTCCGGGCCATCCGCAGCTTCGACCCCTGCATGCCCTGCACCACCCACATGGACACCGGCAGGGGCGTGATCGTGCGGGAGGTGAACTCGTGCGGGTGCACGCTGGAGTAGCCGCCGCTCCACTCCGCACTGGCTGCCGTGCCCTGGTCGGCGGGTTCGGGCTGCCGACGATGCGCGATCTCGACTTCGGTCGGCGGTTCGTCGACTATGCCGAGGCGCTCGAGTGGCCCGCCGACGTGGTGGTGGAGGACCTGCCCACCGCGCCCCACCTGGTCCTCCACCGACTGCAGGAGCTCCGTCCAGCCAAGGTGGTGCTGGTCGGGTCGGTGGAGCGGGGGACGGGTGGGCCCGGCGCCATCCGCCGCTACCGCCTCGACGTCGCGCCTCCCGACCCCGGTGACGTCCACCTCGGACTCACCCAGGGCCTGACCGGCGCCGGTGAGCTCCACCACACGCTGGGCGTGCTCCGGCACTGGGGCGCGCTGCCGCCCGACACGGTGATCGTCGAGGTGGAGCCCGCCGACACCTCGTTCGGGCTGGGCTTCAGCGAGGAGGTCGGTTCGTCGCTGGAGGCGACGGTCGACGCCGTTCGGGCCGAGCTCGAATGGCCGACCGAGCCGGACGAGCCCGACCAACCCCCGCCCGCCGACGACGGGGTTCCCGCCGCGGGCCACGACCAGCGCCCCCATCAGCTGACCTCCCCGTGGGAGGGTCGAGCCGGTGTCGCCGATCTCAGGGAGTACGCAGCCTTCCGCGACCAGGTCAGGAATGCGGTGGCGAGCGTCCGGCGGACGATGCTGCCCGGCCCCCCCCGAGTCCCTCGGGCGGTGGTGGCCGCACGGGCGCGGCCCTTGGGAACGGGCGTCGACACGAAGGGCGACTGGTACGACTTCATCCACCTGGCCGACGACTGGGTCGGCATCGCCATGGGAGACGTCGCCGAGCGAGGCCTCGAAGCGGCCATGGCGATGAGCCACCTCCGGAGCTCCGTGCGGGCAGCTGCGCTGGCCTCCGGTCTGGCGCCGGGCAACGTCCTTGCCGCGGTCGACCGCGTCGTCGGGGACACCGGGCTCGGAACGGCCAGCACCCTGATCTACCTGGCGGTCAACACCGCGAGCGGCGTGGTCCGCCTGGCCAATGCCGGCCATTGCCGTCCGCTCGTCGTCTCGGGGAACGGATCGACCACTTTCGTCGGAGAGGGGTTGTCACCCCGGTTGGGCGTCGGCGCCCGCCGGCGAGGGCCGAGGCCCGAGGCGGCCCTGCACCTGTCGCCGGCGTCGAGACTGCTGCTGTACACCGACGGCTTCCTGGTCGATCACGGCTGGGGTGACGACCCGCTCCACCGCCTGGTCGTGGCCGCGGCGAACGGTCCCTCGGACGTCGACCGGCTGTGCGATCACCTGGTGTCGTGCTGCCTGAACGGCGTGGCCCGAGACGACGACGCGTCGTTGGTGGCGCTCCGGCTGACAACCGAGGCCCCACAGCCCTGATCGCCCCCCGTGCCGGCCGGCCGGGTCTTTGGCAGGTTCCCCGCCGGCCGGCACCCTCTCAAGGCCCCCGAGAGCGCCCGGTACAGGGCTTCGACTTCGGCCCGTGCCTTCACGTCGGACCGTCCGTGCGGGCATCAGGCGGCCAGATCCGCCAGGCGACGAGCACCACCGCGATGGCGAGGACGCCACCGAAGAAGACGTCGCTCGGGTAGTGGCCCCGGCTGCGGACCAACGACCAGTGGGCCGCCATGGTGGCGGGCGCCAGGGCGAGGAACAGCACCGGGAGCTCCTGCGAAGCGGCCAGCGTGAAGGCGAGGTCGGTCGCCGCATGCCCCGAGGGGAACGACGAGGTGACCGGGCCCAGGCGGTTCTCGTCCCCACCGGGCGGCCGCGTCCTCCCGACCACGGGCTTGACCACGCCGTTGGCCACCACTGCGGTCACCATGTAGCAGACGCTCCCCCGCACGGCCGCCCGCCGTCCCCTCGCTCCCCCGCCCAAGGCCAGGGCGGCGGCGAGGGCGGCCCAGACCGGGGGTTGCTGGACGACGTCGCCCAGCCTCCCGAACCAGCTGGAGCCCTGGCGCGCTCCCCTGGGCAGGAGCGAGATCAGAGCGTCTTCGGCCGACCTCCAGCGGCGCATCGCAGCCTCCGCCGGGATGGTAAACCACCGCCCCGCGCTCGTCCCGCACCGCCGCGGTGGGACAGGATGGCCGCGTGCCCGACGAGCGCACCATCCACAACCCGGTCACCGGGGAGACGTGGACGGCGCTCGTCCCCGGCCACGACACCGGCGGCGCCCACGTCGAGGGCCGAGGCCTTCTCCCTCCGGGGACCCGTCCGCCCGGCGTGCACCGCCACCCTCACCAGGACGAGCGGGTGACGGTCCTGAGCGGACGGATCTGCGTCCGAGTCGGCGACGAGGAGCGGGAGTACGGGCCCGGTGAGTCGGCGTTCCTGCCCCGTGGCGCGTGGCACGACTTCTGGGTGCTGGGCGACGAGCCGGCCGAGACCATCGGCCGGGCCGAGCCCGCCCTGGGCATCGAGATGGTCCTCGCCACGCTGGCGGGGCTGGCGGCCGAGGGCAGGACCGACCGGCACGGGCGACCTCGGTTGCTCCAGGGCGCGGTGATGGGCGTGTTCTATGGGGAGGTGGCCGAGTTCCGCCGGCCGCCGCCCGCCGTGCAGCGCCTGCTCATACCGCCCCTCGCCGCCATCGGGCGGCGGCGTGGCTACCGCCCCTACTACGAACGCCACTTCGAGCCTGGCGAGATCGAGGCCATCCTCGACCACTGGGCCGCCCACCGCCCCTGGGCCGGCTACCGCCGCCCGACCTTCTGAGACCCGGGGGCTCCGGCGGCGCAGCGAGCATCGCTCAACGCCCCCGGACGACGCCGTAGGCTCCCTGCGTGCTCGGCCTTCCCGGCACCATCCGCGCCGGACTGTTCGACCTCGACGGCGTGATCACCCAGACGGCGACGGTTCACGCGGCCGCGTGGAAGGAGATGTTCGACGCCTATCTCGCCCGCCGCGCCGCCGCGACCGGCGAGCCGTTCGTGCCCTTCGATGTCGGCGAGGATTACGGCCTCTACGTCGACGGCAAACCGAGGGCCGACGGCGTCCGCTCTTTCCTGGCGTCTCGGGGCATCGACCTCCCCGAGGGCTCCCCCGACGACCCACCCGAGGCGGAGACCGTTCGCGGGCTCGGCAACCGCAAGAACGAGCTGGTCCTCCAGCTCATCCGCAGCGCCGGTGTGACCGTCTACGAGGGCTCCGTCCGGTACCTCCATGCCGCCCGCGACGCCGGGCTCGGTCGGGCGGTGGTGTCGTCGAGCGCCAACACCCTCGACGTGCTGCGCTCCGCCGGCCTGGTCGACCTCTTCGACGTGCGTGTCGACGGAGTGGTGGCCGCCGAGCGGGGGCTCCTGGGGAAGCCGGCCCCCGACACGTTCCTCGCCGCGGCGCGGGACCTCGGCGTCGAGCCGGCGCAGGCGGCGGTGTTCGAGGACGCGCTGGCCGGCGTGGAGGCCGGCCGGGCGGGGAACTTCGGCTTCGTGGTGGGCGTCGACCGCGTCGGCCACGCCGACGCCCTGCGGGAGCGGGGAGCCGACATCGTCGTCGCCGATCTTGAAGAGCTCCTGGAGCCCCGTTGATCATCATCCCCGGCTACACCGTCGAGAACTGGCTGCTGCGGGAGACGGCGTTCGACCTCGAGGTGCAGGCCGAGTCGGAGTCCATCTTCGCCCTGGCCAACGGGCACCTGGGCCTGCGCGGGAACCTGGACGAGGGCGAGCCCTACGGTTTGCCCGGCACGTACCTGAACGGGCTCTACGAGCAGCGACCCCTCCCCTACGCCGAAGGCGGGTACGGCTACCCCGAGTCCGGCCAGGCCGTCATCAACGTCACCAACGGGAAGCTCCTGCGCCTCCTCGTCGACGACGAGCCCTTCGACGTCCGCTACGGGAGTCTCGAGTCGCACGAGCGGGTCCTCGACCTCCGCGCCGGGACCCTGACCCGCGACGTGCACTGGCTCTCCCCCGCCGGGCAGGCCGTCCGCGTGCGCTCCGTCCGGCTCGTGTCGTTCACCCAGCGGGCGGTCGCCGCCATCCACTACGAGATCGAGGCGATCGGCGACCGGGCCCGAGTGGTCGTGCAGTCGGAGCTGGTGGCCAACGAGCCCCTCCCCCCGCCCGGGGACGACCCCCGGGTCGCCGCCGCCCTCACCTCCCCTCTCGTCTCCGAGGACGACGGCACGCGGGGCAGCACGATGGCGTACCTGACCCACCGCACCGCGGCCAGCGGGCTGCGGGTGGCGGCCGCCATGGACCATAGCGTCGACGGTCCGTCGAGCACCAAGGGGATCATCGAGTCGGGACCGGACACCGGACGGCTCACCGTCACCACCGTCCTCCAGCCCGGGGAGCGGCTGCAGATCGTCAAGCTGCTGGCCTACGGCTGGTCCAGCCTCCGCTCCCGGCAGGCCCTGCGCGACCAGGTCGTCGCCGCCCTGATCGCCGCCCGGGCGACCGGTTGGGAGGGCCTCCTCGCCGAGCAGCGGGCCTACCTGGACGAGTTCTGG
>DATACM010000111.1:0-2296 GCA_036259055.1 Acidimicrobiales bacterium
GTGCCCGGCGGCTGGCTCGACCGCGGAGCCGCCCGCGACTCGCCGATCACCACCTGGGTGAGGTTGGGGAGCCCGTCGACTTCGCGTGTCCCCGCGCCGAAGCCGGTGGCGGTGACGGTCATCGACGGCAGCGGTCCCCACCCGGTGACGGTGGCGGCGAGCAGCGCCGCTCCGGTGGGGGTGGTCAGCTCGACTTGGACGTCGCGGCCGTAGGTCGGTGCGCCCCGCAGGAGCTCGACGACGGCGGGGGCAGGGTTGGGCAGCACACCGTGGGCGGTCCGCACCATGCCCGTGCCCGTCGCCACCGGGCTGGCGCACACCTCGCCCACTCCCAGCACCTCGAGCGCCGCGCAGGTGCCGACGACGTCGACGATGGCGTCGAGCGCTCCCACCTCGTGGAAGTGCACCTGCGGCGTGGGGCGCCGGTGCAGGCGCCCCTCCACCTCGGCCAGGGCGGCGAAGGCGGCCTGGGCCCTGTCTCGCACCCGCTCGGGCAGGCGGGCCTCGTCGACCAGGCCGGAGATGTGGGCGTAGGTGCGGACCACGCCGTCGTCGGCGGCGTGGACAACGGCGCGGGTGGCGGCGATCCCACCGCGCATGGCCGCCTCCACCTCGAGCTCCCACCCGCCGACCGGCAGGCGGCGCACGAGCGCCCGCACCTCGTCGAGGTCGGCGCCGGCGTCGAGGAGGCTGCCCAAGGCCATGTCGCCGGCGATGCCGGCAAAGCAGTGGAACCAGGCCACCGCGGCGGCGGAGGGCTCTCGGGGGCGCTCCGGGTCGCCGTCCTCGGTGGCCGTGACCAGCTCGGGAGGCAGCGTCATCGCGCCTCCTGGTGACCTGCGCTCCGCTCGCCGTGCTCGGTCATCGCAACAGCCGGATGACGGCGCAGGCGGCCCCGTAGCCGTTGTCGATCCCGACCACGGTGACGCCGGCGGCGCAGGAGGAGAGCATGGCCAGGAGCGCGGTCACCCCTTCGAGGGCGGCGCCGTAGCCGACGCTCGTCGGGACGGCGACGACCGGCGCCGACGTCATCCCTCCCACCAGGCTGGCCAGCGCCCCTTCCATGCCGGCGACGACGACCACCGCGTCGGCGGCGGCCAGGTCGTCGGCGGTGGCGAGCAGGCGGTGCACGCCGGCGACGCCCACGTCGGCCACCAGGAGGGGACGGAACCCGAATGCCCGCAGGGTCGCCTCGCACTCGACGGCGACCGGCAGGTCGGCCGTCCCGGCCGTGACGATGAGGACCCTTCCCGGTCGCTCGAGCTGCGCGCGCCAGGCCAGCGTCCGGCCCGTCCGGACGGCGCCGGGGTTCCTGGCCGCGGCGGCGTCGGCCTGGGCTTCGTCGGCCCGCGTCAGGAGGACGGGACCGCCGCCCTCCTCGGCCAGCAGCTCGGCGACGATGGACGCGCACTGCTCCGGGGTCTTG
This sequence comes from Acidimicrobiales bacterium, assembly GCA_036259055.1. Taxonomy (GTDB): domain Bacteria; phylum Actinomycetota; class Acidimicrobiia; order Acidimicrobiales; family AC-14; genus DASZJY01. Next base: position 1,427 of record DATACM010000111.1, read on the forward strand.
CCCGGCGCGTACACCGCCTCCGGCATGCCCTGGCGCAGCGGCCGGTGGTGATCGACGCGGGCGAAGCCGAGGTCGACGAAGGGGAGCCGGCGCAGGCGGGCGACGGCGTCGTCGGCCCCCACGGTGCCGGCGCGCACGTCGTCGAGCAACTGCCGGAGCGTCGCCTCGTCCACCAGGTCATTATCGCCGCCCTGTCTTTCGGGGGCCTGTCGTATCCTTCCCGCCCATGACCGCCGTCGACCGGCCCCCGCGGGTGGCGTTCCTCGGTCCTCCGGGGACGTTCACCGAGGAGGCCCTGCTCGGCCAGCCCGACCTGGCTGCCGCCGAGCTGGTGCCGCTGGCGTCGATGCCCGACGTGCTCCTGGCCACCGAGGACGGCGACGTCGACCTCGGCTTCGTCGCGCTGGAGAACTCCATCGAGGGCACCGTCCGCCTCGTCATCGACGCCCTGGTGTTCGAGCGCAAGCTCCTCATCCAGCGCGAGGTGGTGATGTCGGTGCGCCAGCACCTGGTCGCCCCGCCGGGCACGGGGCTGGCCGACGTCCGCCGGGTGGTGTCGTTCCCCGACGCCATGGCCCAGTGCCGGCGGTTCTTCGCCGTCCAGCTCGCCGGCGTCGACGTGATCGCCGCCAACTCCACCGCCGAGGCGGTGCGCCAGGTGGCCGAGGAGCAGCCGCCCGGGACGGCGGCCCTGGGCTCGACGCTGGCGGCCAAGCTCTACGGGCTCAACGTGATCGCCAGCGAGATCGACGACCACCCCGACAACGCCACCCGGTTCGTGGTCGTCGCCCGCTCCGGGATCCCTGCGCCCACCGGCCACGACAAGACGAGCATCGTGTGCTTCCAGGCCGACGACCGTCCCGGCAGCCT
>DATACM010000112.1:0-1955 GCA_036259055.1 Acidimicrobiales bacterium
TATTCGCCGGCGACGGCGTCGAGCACGCCGAGCTTGGCCGCCCGCCTGGCCGGGAGGATTGCGGCGGCCACGCCGGCCAGCGTGGCTGCCCCCAGGAGGGCGAGGAGCTGGCCGACGGGGAACACCCGGTGGGTCACCCCGACGTCGTGCATGGCCGCCACCAGGGCCCAACCGAAGAACACCGCGACCGTCACGCCGAGCGCCGCTCCCAGGCAGGCCACGATCATGGCCTCCGAGCGGATCATCGACCGGAGCTGGCGGCGCGCCATGCCGATGGCCCGCAGCAGCCCCAGCTCACGGGTGCGCTCGTGGATGGAGAGCGAGAGGGTGTTGGCTATCCCGAGAAGGGCGATGGCCACCGAGAGGCTCAGCAGGGCGGTGACCGGGACGAGGATGCGATCGACTTGGTCGGCCTGGGCGGAGAACACCTCCGAGCGGTCCATCACCGCCACCCGAGGCAGGCCCCCCAGGGCCCGCTCGATCGCCGCTCTCCCCGCTCCGGGCGCGATGCCCGGGGCCAGCAACACGTCCACCTCCAGGTCGAGCTGCTGGGCGAAGTTGGCCTCGTAGGCCTGCAGGGAGATGATGAAGTCGCTGCGCACCGTCGGGGCGGAGAAGGTGTCGCGCACTCGGAAGCCGCGGGTGCCGGTGCGGGCGAACGTCATCGGCACCTCGTCGCCGATGCGCCAGCCGTGGCGGGCGGCGACCGTGTCCCGCACGAGCAGCCCCCGCTCGTCGAGCCGGCGGGTCGCCTCGAACGACGCCTGGTCGAGGATGTAGACGTCGGCGAGGGTGGCGGGGTCGAGGGCCACCAGCGTCTGCGCCCGCCCGCCGAGCCCCCACTGCCCGCCCCGGATCTGCGACACGACCTGGACCTCGGGGAGCTCGCGTAGCCGGGACGCCAGGACTGGCGGCACGCCGCGCGCCTGGCCCGTTCCCCCCTCGGCGGTGACCACGAAGTCCGCCTTCAGGGTCCGGGCCACCGCCCCCTTGGCCGAGGCCTTCATCGACGCCCCGAGGATGGCCACGACGCCGATCAGGCCGATGCCGATCATCAGGGCGGCGGCGGTGGCCGCGGTCCGGCGGGGGTTGCGCATGGCGTTCTCCCGCCCGAGGAGGGCGGGCTCTCCCAGGAGGCGCCCGAGGGGCGCGCCGAGGACCCGTGCCGCCGGGCGGGCGAACATGGGAGCGAGCACGGCCAGACCGGCGAGAACCGCCGCCGACCCGGCGCCCACGAGGACCAGGGGGGTGGGCCTTCCGGACAGCCCGGCCCACAACGCCACCAGGCCGACCAGGACGGTGCCTCCCCCCGAAAGCAGACGGCGGGAGGGGCGGCCGCCCCCGTCGAGGAGCCCCTCCGGGCTGTCCGCCACCGGCGACGACATGGTGGCCCGCCGGGCAGGGACGAGGGCGGCGATGGCGGTGACGAGCACGCCGGACGCCAGTCCGGCGGCGGCGGTGCGGGGCCGGAACACCACCGACATGGCAGGGACGTTCAGGCCACCGGCGCCGAGCAGGGCGAGAAGGGCCCGCGCCGCGCCCAGGCCGAGCACGACCCCGCCGACCGACGCCACCACCCCGACGACCGCCGCCTCGAGGAGGATCGACGCGGTCAGCTGGGCCCGACTGGCGCCCAACGCCCGGAGGACGGCCAGCTCCCGGTGCCGCTGGGCGACGATGATCGAGAAGGTGTTGAAGATGATCAAGGCGCTCACGAGGAGGGCCACGGCGGCGAACACCCACAGGGCGGTGGTCAGGAACCCGAGCGCCTCGGTCCACGACTCCTTGGCCTGCCTGGCCGCCTGGTCGTCGGTCACCGCCTCGTAGCGGTCGGGGAGGGCGGCCGCCAGGCGGGCTCGCAGGTCCTCCCGGGTGACGCCGGGCTCCGACTGCACGGACACGGTGTCGAAGCCGTCGGCCCGGCCCAGCACCCGCTTGGCCGTCTCCAGGTCGAA
>DATACM010000113.1:0-2012 GCA_036259055.1 Acidimicrobiales bacterium
AGGAAGTCCTCGACGCTCTGGAGGTCCCGGTCACCGGCGCGCAGGAGGACGTCGCCGGGTTCGATCCCTGCCGACGCGGCCGGGGAGCCGGGCGTCACCTCGAGGACGACGACGCCGCGATCCTGCTCGACGTTCAGCTGCCGGGCGATCTCGGGGGTGAGCCGCCCCGGGCGCACGCCGAAGAAGGCGTGGCGGACCCGGCCGGTGTCGATGAGCTGGGTCACGACGTCTCGCACGGTCGGCGCCGGTATGGCGAAGCCCAGGCTCTCGGCGCCCGCCGTCGGCGGGATGTAGGCGACGTTGATCCCCACCACCCGGCCCTCGGCGTTCACCAGGGCACCGCCGGAGTTTCCGGGCGAGATCGCCGCGTCGGTCTGGATCAGGTCGATGAGCGCAGGCGCCTCCAGCGCCGCCCCGGGGATCGCCCGTCCCAGCCCCGAGATGATCCCGGCGGTCACCGTGTTCTCGAACCCGAGTGGGTTGCCGATGGCGATGGCCAGCTCGCCGACGCGGGGCAGGGCGTCGGCGAACGAGGCGGCCGGCAGCTCCGAACGGTCGGCGCGCACGACGGCCAGGTCGGTCTGAGGGTCGGTGGCGACGACGTCCGCGTCCACTCGCCGCCCGTCGGCGAACGCCACCTCGACCTGAGCGGCTCCCGTCACCACGTGATGGTTGGTCACCACCGCGCCGTCCGCATCCCACACCACGCCGCTGCCCTGCCCCTCGTCGGTGAGGATCGCCACCACCGAAGGCTCCACTCGGTCGACGAGGTCGGGGATCTGGGCGAACACCCCTCCCTGCGAGGCCCCGGCGACTTCACGAGTCGCGCCCTCGGCCGCCTGCCGGCCGTCGGAGTCCTCGGTGCACCCGGCCAGCGCCAGGGTGAGGCTGACCAGGGCGACGACGAGCGCCTTCGACGGTGGCCGGAGCCGGGCTGTGCCCATCAGGGAAGGAACTTCACGGCACTGGCGAAGCCAGTGCCCAGCGAGCCCTGGACGGCCATGTGGAGGAAGCCCAACGCCTCCAGCTCGTGAGCCCGGGCCAGGGCCCCGGCGTCGACCGCCCTCAGCCCGCCGTCCTTGACCAGCTGGCCGATCGTCTCCTTGGCGCCGTCGTCGTCGGAGGCGATGAGGACGTCGAGCGGCTGGCCGGCGACCTGGCCCTCGACCAGGGTGCCGGCAAAGGTGGTGTTGAAGGCCTTGACGACCCTGGCGCCCGGGACGGCGGCGGCGATCTCTTGGGCGGCCGAACCCGCCTCGATCGTCAGCGGCTCGAACGCCTGGGGGTCGATCGTGTTGGTGATGTCGACGACGACCTTGCCGTCGAGCTGGCCCTGGTACGTGGACAGGACGTCGGCCACGACGGGGTACCACACGGCCAGGACGACGACGTCGCCAGCGAGGGGGTCGCCCGAGGTTCCGGCGCGGACATCGCCGGAGAGCTCCTCGGCGAGGGTCTGGGCGGTCTCGACGGACGTGCCCAGGATCGTGACGGTGTGGCCACCAGCCAGGGCACGAGTGGCGATGGCGCGAGCCATGTTCCCGGTGCCAATGATCGTGATCTCCATTGTTCCCCTCTCTCGTGCTGGCGGCGCCGACTAGCGGGCCCAGACGCCGACCGGCTCGAACTGCAGAGGAACGTCGACCACGATCAGCTCGGCCGTCTCCGGAGTCGAAACAGCCAGGTGCTCAGGGCCGTGGATCGTGGCCGCGTCACCCGCTGACAGCGCGGAGTCGCCGACTGCCGCTGCTCCGTCGATGACGTACAAGTAGCCGCCTCGACCGTCCTCGAACGAGTGCTTCAATTCGGCGGCGCCCGTCAGGCGGCTGACGAAGACCCGGGCGTCCTGGGCGAGGTCCAACCCTTCCTCTCCGACGGGTCCCATGACCTGCAGCCACCGGTCGCTTCTGTCGTCGACGGTGTACTGGCGCTGCTGAACCGACGACTCGAGCCCGGGAACGCTGGGGAGGATCCAGAACTGGATGAATCGCATCGGGTCGGTGGCCGACCCG
>DATACM010000114.1:0-12698 GCA_036259055.1 Acidimicrobiales bacterium
CAGGTCGACCTGGATGTCGTTGTCGGCCACCGTGGCCTTGTCACCGGTCACCGTGACCCGCTGGACCGATGCGCTCTTCAACGCCTGCTTCTCCTCGTCGCCCAGCTGCTTGGTGGTGAGCTCGACCGCCTCCTGGCACGACGCCGGCGCCTGGAGGAGGAAGGCGGCGGCGCTCAGCTCCTTCACCGCCGCGTCGGTGAGGCGGGCGCACGCCGCCTGCCCGTTGCCGTCGGCGACGTTCTCGAAGAACCCGGTGATCGTGTCGGCGACCTGGTCCTCGTCCGATCCCGAGTCGCCGCAACCGGCGAGGACGACCGCGGTTAGGAGCACCAGCAGGCCGACGGCCAGCCGGCCCCTCCAGGACACCGACGTGGGGGAGACCTCCTCCATGGCCGTCGTGTACCCACGCCCCGCCGCGTCAACCGGGGGGCGACAAGGCGGGGCCCTTACTCGACCAGGCGGGCGCGCAGCTTGGCCAGCCCGCGGGCCAGCGCCTCCCGGACCTCGGCCCGCGGGAGGCCGAGGTCGCCGCGCAGCTCCTTCATGCTCCGGGGAGGCGAGCCGTCGAGCCCGTAGTGCGCTCGGACGACCTGGCGCTCGAGAGGGTCGAGCTCGTCGAACAGGTGGGGCGGGGCGGCGCGGAGCACCAGCGCGTCGTCGTCGACGGACTGATCGAGGTCGACCGTCTCGGCGGTGGCGCCGTCGGGGTAGGGCCAGCCGTCCTCGTTCGGCCAGAGGTAGGTCATGGCCCAGTTTGTCGCGCCGCCACCGACGGGAGTCAACGCCTGGCCGGTCAGCCGGTGCTCGCCCGTACGCCGGCGACGACGTCGAGCAGGGCCTGGCCGTAGCGCTCGACCCGCACCGGACCCATTCCCGGGAGGGCGAGAAGGGCGGCGTGGTCGGCCGGGCGGGCCTCGGCCACCGCCGCCAGCGTGGTGTCGTGGAGGACGACGTAAGCGGGCACGCCGGCCGCCCGGGCGGTGTTCGCCCGCCACGACCGCAGGGCGGCCAGCACCGCCGGATCGGCCCGCTCACCCAGACGGGGCCCGACGGCGCCCCCCGGCGCGGCCCGCACGCGAGCCCGGATGTCGGTGAGGAGGCGGCGCCAGTCGACGTCGGCGGCGGCGCCCGACAGCGCGGCGACCGCGGCTTCGACGGTGGCCAACCAGGGGCTCGGGGAACGGGCGACCGTGCGCGTGCCGAAGGTGCGCCGCTCGGCCCACGAGCAGTGGAGCTGCGACGCCGCCCGGGTGACGGCGACGTAGAGCAGCCGCCGCTCCTCCGCCCGCGCCTCGGGAGTGTCGGCGTGCTCGACCGGTACGAGGCCCGCCTCCAACCCGACGACGAACACGACCTGCCACTCGAGGCCCTTGGAGGCGTGGAAGGTGGCCAGGTCGACGGCGTCGTCGTCGCCGGCGGGCTCGCTGGGCACGGCCGTCTGCAGCCAGGCGAGGAACCCGCCCACCGACGCCGCGGGGTCGAGGGCGAGCTGCTCGCCCATCATCCGCCCGAACTCCTCGAGGTCGTCGCCGCATGGCGAGTCGTCGAGATCGGCGATCGCCGTGGCCAGCGGTGCGTGGTCGGGACGGGCCGCGAGGTCGGCGACGGCCGCCCGCACCGCCGGCCGGTCGAGGAAGGACGAGGCTCCTCGCAGCCGGAAGGGCACGCCGGCGGCGCGCAGGGATTCCTCGAGGAGCGCCAGCTGGCCGCGGGTGCGGCCCAGCACCGCCATCTCCGACCACGACCGGCCCGCGGTGTGCTCGTTGCGCAGGCGCCGGGCGACCGCCGCCGCCTCCTCGCGCTCGCCGGCATAGGCCGTCACCGTGGGAGCCGCCCCTGCCGCCCGGGTGGCGCGCAGCTCACGGGCGCCCGGGGCCCGCCAACCGTCGAGCACCGCGTTGGCCACGGCGACAACCTGCGGCGACGACCGGTAGGTGTGGGCGAGGTGGACGACGGTGGCGCCGGCGAAGCGGGCGGGGAACCGGGTGAGGGCCGACGGGTCGGCCCCGTTCCACGCGTAGATCGCCTGGTCGGGGTCGCCCACCACGCAGAGGTCGGCCCGGTCGCCGAGCCAGCCTTCGAGCAGGCGGAGCTGGGCGGGGTTGACGTCCTGGAACTCGTCGACGAAGAGGTGGCGGAACCGCCAGCGCTGCCCGGCGGCGAACCGGGCGTCGGACTCGAGGGCCTCGGCGCACAGGAGCACCAGGTCGTCGAAGTCGACCAGGCGCCGCCGCCGCTTCTCGTCCTCGTAGCGGGCGAAGATCGACGCCACCACGCCCGCCGGCAACGGGGGACGTCGGCCGGCGGCGGCGACCGCCTCCTCGTACTCCGGAGGGGTCACCAGGCGGGCCTTGGCCCACTCGATCTCGGTGGCCAACTCGGCGGGCCCGACGTCGACCCCCGGGCGCCGGGGGAGCAGGGTCACGAGCAGCCTGGCCTTGTGGTCGAGAAGGGTCGGCGCCCACTCGCCGCGGTCGGCCCACCGCCGGCGTAGCTGGGCGTAGGCGATGGCGTGGAAGGTGCCGGCGGCGACCCGGTCGCGCACGCCCAGGGCGGACAGGCGCCGGCCCAGCTCGCTCGCCGCCTTGCGGGTGAAGGTGAGGGCCAGGACGTGCGGCGCCAGCGCCGACCCGGTGCGGATGCGGTGGGCGATGCGCCGGGTGAGCACTCGGGTCTTCCCCGAGCCCGCCCCGGCCAGGATGCACAACGGGTGGGCGTCGACGGTGACGGCGTGGTGCTGGGCGGGGTCGAGGCCCACCAACAGCTCGTCGGGCTCCCCGGAGCCGGCCGGGGCGAACGTGTGGTCGGTCACCATCGACCCGACCGTATCGACGGGGTGTGACGCGAAGGTGGATGCTCCCCGAGGACGCGGCGCGGAACGGCCCCGAGTAGCCTTCGAGCCGAAGCTCTCCGTGCTCCTCGGGGCCGGACCTCGGCCCTCGCTTCGGCTTTCGGGCTCCTTGCGGCACCCGTCCGCGTCGGCGACGACCACCGGCGAACCCTGCTTCCACCCGCCCGCCGGGCGGCGACCTGAGGTCGTCGGCGCCGGGGGCACGGCTTGGTTGGGCCGTGCCGGCCCACGCATCATGCGCCACCGGCCCGACCCCGTCAAGGGGCGATGAGTTCCTAAACGGCGTCAAGCACCTCGGCGTTGCCGACGTCGCGCGTGGGGCGATGACCCGGGCCGTCGCTCCGGCGGCAAGCGATTCCGCTTCCCAGACGCCTGATGCCGGCCAGGTCGATCCACTCCCGGCCGCGTGGCGGTATTGGCTCCACTCGAGAGCTCGAGCGTGATCGCACCGCCATCGTCGAGAGCACGCCACTGTGCAGCCAGGGTTTCGAGCCTAGACCTGATGGTGGTGACGGCCTCGGGGGGAGTGACTGAGGGCAGCGCGCCGGCGTCGGGCGCCGCCGGTCCAGTCAACGCGGCGACCGCGGCCTCGGCCTCCATCAACCCCCTCAGGTCGAACCCCGCATGCTCGACGAGCGGCTTTCCCTCGCGCACGAGCATGGCCTGGTTGTCGACGAGGCCGACCTCGACCCCGCGGTCGACCAAGCCCCAGAACCCGTCCGTCAGCCCGAACTCCTCCTCGACCACCAGATGGCACAGATCATGCGGGAGCCAGTCGCCGTAACTCGGGAAGTCCCACCCGGTCGACGTCCCATCCGCTCGGGTGACGTACACCCGATCCCGGCCGCCGCCACGTCGTCGAACAAACGCCACCTCCAACATCGAGAGGCAGGATCCCACACCGGACCTATGCCACGTTGGCGACGTTCTCCGGCTGGGTCATCAGGCCGCACCAGCCACGCGAATAGCGTTCTGTCCGGGCGGTGGCGAAGCTGTCGAGGAGTCGACCTTGCGGCCGCTCCGGTCGCACATCGAGCCGAACCAGAAGAACCGACCCGGCGAAACCTTACGGAGGCCCGTCACCGTGGTGGCGGACCTACCGAGGGAGACGAAATGTCGCACCGGTTCGTTAACCTCCGAGCCCATGCTCGTAGGGCTCGATCTCGACGGTGTGCTGTGCGACCTGGGGCCGGGTGTGGCCTCCCGCATCGCCGAGCGCTTCGGCGTCACCACCCATCCCGCCACCTGGCGCTCCTACGACCTCCGCCACCTGCGCCTCGGCCTTCCCCACGACCGGTTCTGCGCCTTCCTCGACGAGCTGTTCTCCGACGCCACCCTCTACGCCGCCGCTCCTGCCACCTGTGGGGCGGTCGCGGGCCTGGCCCACCTCCGCGGCGCCGGGTGGGACGTGGTGGGCATCACCGCCCGGCCTGCGCACCTCGCCGAGGCCACCACGCGCTGGCTGTCCGAGCAGGGCCTCGAGCTCGACGCCGTCCATCACACGGCGATGGGGCGCAAGGCGGTCGTGGCCCGCCGGCTGGGGGTCGACGTCGCCGTGGAGGACAACCCGGCGGAGGCCGAGCTGTTGGCCCGGGTGTGCCGGTCGTATCTGCTCGACCACCCCTACAACCGCGACGTCACCCTTCGCCGAGCCTGCCGCCTCTCCTCCTGGGACGACCTGGTGGGTCGTCTCTGCCAGCTCCGGCTGTTCGCCTAGGCGAGGTCGTTGCCCCACTTCGCGCTGGCCGCCGTCGGCGTCGATCGCCCCGGCATCGTCGCCGCCGTCACCGGCGTGCTCCTCGAGCTCGGGGTCAACCTGGAGGACACGTCGATGACGATCCTCCGGGGGCAGTTCGCCATGATGCTCGTCGTCGAGAGCCCCGAGTCGTTGACGCTCGAGGACCTGGGGCGGGCCCTCGAGCCGGTCGGCTCCGCCCTCGACCTGGCGATCACCGTGCGGCCGCTGTCGGAGGTTCCGGGGCCCGACGCGCCAAGCCCCGACGCCGCCCGCTACACCGCCTCGGTCTACGGCGCCGACCGCCCGGGGATCGTGCACGGGGTGGCCAGCCTCCTGGCTTCGGAGGGCGTCAACATCGTGGACCTGAGCACCCGGGTCATCGGCGAGCCCGATCGGCCGGTGTACGCGATGTTCCTCGAGCTCGCCGTGCCGGCGACGGCGGACCCCGGAGAGCTGGGCCGGCGGCTGCAGGCGGTCGCCGCCGACCTCGGCGTCGACGCGACCATCCATCCCTCCGACGCCGACATCCTCTGAGTGGCCGTCTGCCCGGTGCTGGTGCTGCCCGACGCCGGGCTCAAGCGGGTGTCGGTGCCGGTGGGGCGGGTCGACGCCGCCGCCCGGGCGCTGGCCACCGACCTCGTCGACACCATGCGGGCCACCCCCGCCTGCGTGGGTCTGGCCGCGCCTCAGATCGGCGTGGCCGTGCGGGCGTTCGTCGTCGACGTCACCGGGCATCGCAAGGCCCGTTCGTGCCACGGCGAGCTGGTGCTGTTCGACCCAGAGATCGTGGTGGCCTCCAGCCCGGTGGTGGCGCGGGAGGGGTGCCTGAGCGTGCCCGACCTGACCGGCGACGTGGCCCGGGCCACGTCGGTCGTCGTCCGGGGACTGACGCCCGACGGGACGGCACGGGTCGTGGAGGCCGACGCCTTCGAGGCCCGCGCCGTCCTCCACGAGATCGACCACCTCGACGGGCTGCTGTTCCTCGACCGGGTGTCGTCCTCAGAGGCCGTCTTCCGCCGCAAGGTCTACCGGTAGGACGTAGCCTCCCGGGTGACGGCGCCGGATGGGGCAGGGGCCCCATCCAGGGCGCGGAGGGCGGGGTTGGGGCCCCGCCCGGGAAGGGAACAACTTGCCGTTTCCTCGCCGCCTGCTGAACGAGGGGGAAGAGGTCGTCGTCGACGTCCGGCCGCACTGGATCACCATGGCCGGCCCGGCTCTGGCGCTGGCCGCGTCGATCGCCGCGGCCGTCTTCGTCTCGGCCGAGGTCGACAACGACCCCCTCCTGCTGGCGATGCTGGTCGTCGTCCTGGTGGTGCTCGTGTGGTTCCTCTACCGCCTGGCCCGGTGGGCCACGACCAACCTCGTCGTCACCAGCGACCGGCTCATCGTGCGCTCGGGGATCGTCGCCAAGCGAGGCCGGGAGATCCCCCTCGAGCGCATCAGCGACATCACCGTCACCCAGTCCATCGTCAACCGGGTGCTCCGCTCCGGCGACCTGGTGGTCGAGTCGGCGGGGGAGCGCCGCCAGGAGTCCTTCCCCGAGTGCCCCCGGCCGACGAGGGTCCAGAGCGAGATCTACGTCCAGATGGAGGCCGCCCGCGACCGTGAGCTCGACCGCCAGGCGGGGCGGCGCACGCTGTCGCCGCTCGAGCAGCTGGAGAAGCTCGACGAGCTGCGGCAACGAGGTGTGATCTCCCAGGCCGAGTTCGAGGTGAAGAAGGCAAAGCTCCTCGACCAGCTCTGAGGCGGTCACGGCCCGTGGCCCCGGATCAGGGGGCGACGTCGGGCACCTCCTCGGGCATCACGCCGTGGGTGTTGGCTCCGAGGGCGGAGAGGACGGCGACGGTGTGCCGCCACGACCGCTCGAGCTCGGCGCGCTGCGCCGGCGGGGTGGTGAGGTCGTCGAGGGCCCGGGCGACCGGGAGCACCCTGTACGTCCCCGGCTCCACCCAGGTGGGGTGGTACGTCACCCGCGTCACGACGGGCGTCTCGTCCCTGACCTCGACGGTCACCAGGACCACGACGCCGTCCTGGCTGTGGGCGGGGCAGCACCTCGCCGTCTGGTTCGACAAGAAGTTGCCCATGCCGTAGACGACGTACTTCTGGCCGACCCTCTCGATCGGCTGCACGACGTGGGCGTGGTGGCCGAGGATCAGGTCGACGTCCGGCGACGACAGCAACTGGGCGGCCAAGGCCCGCTGCTCGGCGGTGGGACCGGTCTCGTACTCGGCGCCCCAGTGCATGCTCACGACGACGAAGCGCGATCCGGCGGCCTTGGCCGCCCGGGCGTCGGCGAGGATGCGGCCGGCGTCGATGAGGTTGACCAGCCACGGCTGGTCGGCGGGGACCTCGAGGCCGTTCAGGCCGTACGTGTACGACAGGTGCGCGACCGCCACGCCGTTGACCCGGCGGGGCGAGGACACGGCGGCGGCCGCCTCCTCCGGCGTCCGGGCGGTGCCGGCATGGCTCACGCCCGAGGCGTCCAGGACGTCGAGGGTCGCCCTGACACCGGCCGCCCCCCGGTCGAGGGCGTGGTTCGACGCCACCGAGCAGGTGTCGTAGCCGGCGGCGGCGATCGCCGTCGCCAGCTCCCCAGGGACGTTGAACGCCGGGTACCCCGACAGGCCCCGGGCGTCGGCCGAAAGGGGCGTCTCGAGGTGGCAGACGCCGAGGTCGGCCGCCGACACCACCGGCTGGACGGCCGCCAGCATGGGGCCGAAGTCGTAGGCCTGGCCCGACTCCCGCCCGTAGGCGGCCGCCCGGGCGACCACCGGGCGGTGGGCGAGGAAGTCGCCACTGGCGGCGATGGTGAAGACGACGGGGGAAGGAGCGGTCGTCGGAGGCGCCACCGTAGGAGGCGGAGCGACCCGAGCGGTCGGAGCCGGGGACGTCGCCGCCGCGGGCAACGGCGTCGCGAACGGGGCGGTCAGCAACGGCGCCGGCGCCCAGCCACCCGTCTCCGGACCAACTGCCGCGGTGCGGCGGAGATCGACCGGGAGGACCAGCGCGGCGGCGGCGGAAAGGACGAGGAGCGGGCGCACGGCCCGTCGCCACGGCGGACCGGCGGCCCCGGCCCGAGGATGCCCGCCCGTACCCCTCCCGCGCTGCGGTGTCGTGAGCGGGAGTCTAGGGACGACGAACTGGCTAGGGTCCGTCGCCGATGGGGCCGCTGCACGATGTGCGGGTGGTAGAGGTGGCGAGCATCGGGCCGGGCCCGTTCACGGCCATGCTGCTGGCCGACATGGGCGCCGAGGTGGTCCGCGTCGACCGCGTCCCGGCCGCGGGTGGCGGGGCGGACGCCTCTCCGACGGCGCCCGACCCGGCCGTCGACGTGCTGAACCGGGGTCGCCGCTCGGTCGCCGTCGACTTGAAGCACCCCGACGGGGCCGCCACCCTCCTGCGGCTGGCCGAGCAGGCCGACGTGCTCCTCGAGGGCTTCCGTCCCGGCGTCATGGAGCGGCTCGGCCTGGGGCCGGAGGCGTGCCTGGCCCGCAACCCCCGCCTCGTCTACGGGCGGATGACGGGATGGGGCCAGGACGGCCCCCTCGCCGCCGCCCCCGGGCACGACATCAACTTCATCGCCGTGGCCGGGGCGCTGCGGGGGATCGCCCGCCCGGGCGACCGCCCGGTCCCACCGCTCAACCTGGTGGGCGATTTCGGGGGCGGGGGGCTCCTGCAGGCGTTCGGCGTCGTGTGCGCGCTGTGGGAGGCCCGGGCGTCGGGCCAGGGCCAGGTGGTGGACACCGCCATGGTCGACGGGGCCGCCCTCCTCATGGCCATGGTGTGCTCGCTGCGGGCGGCGGGGAAGTGGGCGGGCGAGCCCGGCTCCAACCTCCTCGACGGCGGGGCCCCCTTCTACGACACCTACGAGACCGCCGACAGGAAGTACGTCGCCGTCGGGGCCATCGAGCCCCGGTTCTACGACGCGCTGGTGCGGGGGCTGGGCCTCGACCCCGAAGGCCTGCCCGACCGCCTCGACCGCAGCAGGTGGGCGGAGGGCGAGCAGCGGGTGGCCGCCGCCGTGCGCACCCGCACCCGGGCCGAGTGGTGCGAGCGGCTGGAAGGCTCGGACGCCTGCGTGTCGCCGGTGCTCGACGTCGACGAGGCCGCCGCCCACCCGCAGCTGCGGGCCCGCCGCACGTACGTGGACGTCGACGGCGTCGTCCAGCCCGCCCCTGCGCCCCGGCTCAGCCGCACCCCGGCGGCGGTCGCCGGCCCCCCGCCCCGCCCCGGCCAGCACACCGACGAGGTGCTGGCGGCGTGGCGGCACACGCCCGAGGAGATCGCCCGTCTCCGGCAGGTGGGAGCGGTGGGGTGAGGGAGCACGGCGAGCGGGGCCGCCGGCCCCGGCCTCTCGCCCGCCGCCCGCAGGGACCGGGGGCCCCTCCAGGCGAGCCGAGCGCAGCGAACGACGAGGTGGTCGGGTGAGCGAAGCACGGCGCACGCTGGTGTGCTTCCACGCCCATCCCGACGACGAGGCCATCGCGACCGGCGGGACGATGGCCAAGGCGGCCGCCGCCGGCCACCGGGTGGTGCTGGTGGTGGCGACCCAGGGCGAGCACGGGGAGGTGGCCGAGGGCTTCCTGGAGCCGGGCGAGACGCTCGGGCAGCGGCGGGTGGTGGAGACGCACCGCGCCGCCGAGATCCTGGGGGTGGCCCGCGTCGAGTTCCTGGGCTATGTCGACTCGGGGATGATGGGCACGCCCGAGAACGACCTTTCCGCCTCGTTCTGGCGGGCCGACGTGGAGGAGGCGGCGGCCAAGCTGGCGGCCATCCTGGGCGAGGAGGAGGCCGACGTCCTCACCGCCTACGACGAGGACGGGGTGTACGGCCACCCCGACCACATCCAGGTGCACCGGGTGGGCGTTGCCGCCGGCCGGCTGGCGGGCACCCCGAAGGTGTACCTGAACACGGTGAACCGCGACTTCATGCAGCGGGAGATGGCGAGGGCCCGGGAGGAGGGCAGGGAGCTGCCGGGCGACATCCCCGAGGAGCTCCCCATCGGGGTGAGCGAGGACCGCATCACCACCACCGTCGACGTCCGGGACTTCCTCCCCGTCAAGCGCCGGGCGATGGCCGCCCACGCCAGCCAGATCTCCGAGACGTCGTTCTTCCTGGCCATGCCCGAGGACATGTTCACCGTGGGGTTCGGCCAGGAGTGGTACATCCTCGACGGGGCGCTCCCCGGCACCCGCGAGTCCGACCTCTTCGAGGGACTGGACGCCGACTCCGGCGCGGGGTGAGCGGCCCCACCCTGGCCTCTCTGCTCGGGCTCCACGCCGGCTGGTCGTGGGTCGTAGTGGTCGCCAACGGGTTGGCTGGGCTGTGGTCGCTGGGGGCGGCCTGGCGGCCGGCGTTGCGCGTGCGGGCGCTGTGGTGGTTCACGCTCGTCGCCGAGCTGGCGATCTTCGTCGAGGTCGGCCTCGGGGTGGCGTTGCTGGGCCAGGACCGCGAGGTGGAGGACCTCCACACCTTCTACGGCTTCCTCGCCATCATCGCGGTGGCGATCATCTACTCGTACCGCCAGCAGCTGCGCCACCGCCTGTACCTGCTCTACGGCTTCGGCGGCCTCTTCCTCATGGGCCTCTGCATCCGGGCCATGGTGGTGCGCCCGTCTTGACGGGCCCTAATGGGGCACCTTCTCGGGCCCCTGGTTGCGGAAGCTGGTGATGAACAGGTCGAGGGCGGCGATGTCGGCGTCGCCGCAGAGCAGACGGCGCTCCCAGGCGGTGGCGGCGACCGGTGTCGGCAGCGAGGCCCGTGGCACGAGGAGCACGTCGCGGGAGTGCTTGGCGAAGAGGTCGCGCAACCGCGTCTGGGCGTCGGCGGGGACGTCGGGCTTGTACCAGAGCACCACGTAGCCGTGCTCCATGGCGTGCACGATCTGTCCGTCGGTGGGCGTGCTCTCGGCGGTGAAGTTCCCCGCCGACGCCGCCTGGGGGTCGTGGTCGCCCCCGGCGGGGGGGTTCACCGAGTAGGTGGGGTTGGGCACGTGGTTGCGGCCGGGCCCGGAATCGCGGTCGCTCCGCCGGTCGAACTCGCAGGAGCCCGCTTCCAGCCGGCTGATCGTCGCCTCGTTCGCCGTGCGGTTGCTCACGACCACCGCGACCACGACGCCCACGACGAGCAGGACCACCCCGGCGACGATGGCCCGCGTGCGGAGGGCCTTGCGGCGCCGGGCTCGCTGGGCGGCCGCCAGCCGCTCCGCTCGGGTGGGGCCCGAGCGCTCCTTGACCGGGCGCTGGCTCTTGGCCGCCGGCGCCGGCGAGCGGCCCTTCCCGGAGTCGGCAGGGGCGGTCGAGACGCTCGCCGCCTGGCCGGGCCCACCGTGGCCGCCCTGGCCCCTCCCTTGTCCCTTGGCCGCCTGGTGCCGGGACTGGGCCGCCGCCCGCTGGCGACTGGCCTGCTGCTGCGGTCGACGCCCCTTGCTCCCTTTCTTCTTCGCCATGGGGGATCGGTTGCTCCTGGGTCAGCGGCGACGCGCAGCCTAACCGGGGCCGCCGGGGCCGGGACCGGCGCCCTAGGGTACGGCGGTGGTCGCCCCCCGCACCCGGCTGGTCGTGCTGTTCGGGGGCCGCTCGGCGGAGCACGAGGTGTCGTGTACCACCGCGGTGTCGGTTCTGGCCGCCGCCGACCGCGACCGCTACGACGTGGTCCCCGTGGGGGTGACCCGCGACGGGCGCTGGCTCCTGGCCGAGGACGCCAGGGCGCTGCTGGCGGAGAGAGGACCGGGGGGCCTCCCGCCCGCCCTCGATGTCAGCGGGCCCGAGGTCGGGGCGTTCGAGGTGCTGACGCCTCTGGGCGGCGACCCCCCCACCGTCGTCTTTCCCTTGCTCCACGGCCCCTTCGGCGAGGACGGCACCGTCCAGGGGCTCTGCGAGCTGGCCGGCGTTCCCTACGTCGGCTCGGGCGTGCTGGGGTCGGCGGTCTGCATGGACAAGGCGGTGGCCAAGCGCCTCCTCGCCGAGGCCGGCCTGCCGGTGGCCCGCTGGCTGGCGCTGCGGGAGTGGGACGTGATCGAAGGCGTCGCCGACCAGGTGGGGGAGGCCTTGGGATGGCCGGTGTTCGTGAAGCCGGCGGGCCTGGGATCGTCGGTCGGCGTCACCCAGGTCACCGGCGCCGACGCCCTGGGTGCGGCGCTGTCGGAGGCGCTCGCCTACGACGAGTGGGTGGTGGTCGAGGAGGCGGTGAAGGGCCGGGAGATCGAGTGCGGCGTGCTGGGCGACAACCCGCCCGAGCCGTCGGTGCCCGGTGAGATCCGACCCAGCCGGGAGTTCTACGACTACGAGGACAAGTACCTCGACGCCGGCGCCGAGCTGCTCGTACCTGCGCCGCTCCCTCACGCCGCCGCCGCCGAGGTCCAGCGCATGGCGGTGCTCGCCTTCGCCGCGGTGCGGGCCGAGAGCATGGCGCGCGTCGATTTCTTCTACGAGGAGGACGGGCGGGGGCTGCTCGTCAACGAGGTGAACACCATCCCCGGCTTCACCCCCATCTCGATGTACCCCCGCATGTGGCAGGCCTCGGGCGTTCCCTACCCCGAGCTGGTCGACCGCCTGGTCGCCCTCGCGGTGGAGCGACACGCCCGCCGGGCCGGCCGCATCGGCCGCCCCCGCCGCTGAGCGCCGGTCGGGCTACACGGCCGGCGGCGGGGCAGGGGGCCCCCGCCGCTCGGAGGAGGGCGGGGATGGGCCCCCCCCGGGCGGCGAAGCCGCCAGCTAGAGGTGGACGACCGGGCAGGTGAGCGTCCGGGTGATCCCGTCGATGAGCTGCACCCGGCTCACCACCAGCCGCCCGAGGTCGTCCATGGACTCCGCCTCGGCCCGCACGATGACGTCGTAGGGCCCGGTGACGTCCTCGGCCGCCACCACGCCGTCGATCTTGGCGACCTCGTCGGCCACCTGGGCGGCCTTGCCCACCTCGGTCTGGATCAACACATACGCGTGGACCGCCATGCGGTTCCCCTCCCTGGCCGGCGACGTGGGCATGGTAGCCAGCCCACCTTGGGCACGTTCCGGCGTGTCCGGAACGGGTTGTCGAGGCGGTCAGGCGTCGGCGGTGAGGCGCTTCTCCATGGCGACGAGCTCGTCGCGGAGGGCGTCGGGCAGGCGC
>DATACM010000115.1:0-2207 GCA_036259055.1 Acidimicrobiales bacterium
GTGGTCCTGCAGGCCCACCCGCCCACCACCAGGGCCCAGGCCGGTGCCGCGTTGCGCCGGCGCGACACCTGGCTCGCCCGTCACGCCCACGAGGCCCTGGTGATCTGGGACGGCGACGACCCCGACGTCCGCCGGCAGGTCAAGTCCTTCGGCGACGCGTTGGGGGAGGAGGAGGTGTGGGTGATCGACCCCCGCCACGATCACCCGATCTAGGCTCGGCCTACTTCCCGACGACGGCGGCGCGGAAGTCGCTCGCAATGGGCACGGCTCCGGAACGAACCCGACTCCCCGAAGGCGCCGAGGTGCCGGCTGACCGCCCCACCAGGCGCGGCGCTCGGCCCTCCGCTCGTCCGACCGCCGCCCCCGGCGGCGCGGTGCGGCCTTCTCGGTTCGACCTCGCCGCGCTCGCCGGCTTGGTCGTCGTGCTCGCCCTGCTCTGGGGCCGGGGCCTCCCCACCTGGTACTGGACGGACGAGGGCCTCTCACTCGGCATCTCCTCACATCCCCTGGGCCAGATGCGGGAACTGCTGGCCCAGGACACCTCACCGCCCCTCTACCACGTGTTCCTGCTCGGGTGGCTACGGCTGTTCGGGTCCTCGGAGGCGTCCACGCATTCGTTGTCGCTGCTCTTCGCCCTGGCGACGGTCCCAGCCGCCCTGTGGGCCGGCTGGAGCCTCTTCGACCGCCGCACGGGCTGGATGGCCGCCGGCCTGGCGGCAGCCAGCCCGTTCCTTGCTTTCTACGCCACCGAGACGCGGATGTACTCACTGGTGGCCCTGCTGTCCCTCCTCACCACCGCCACCTTCCTCCACGCCTTCGTGTTCCGCCGGCGACGCTTCCTGCCGGCTTTCGCCGTCCTGATCGCGCTCCTCCTGTACGCCCAGTACTGGGGGATCTTCTTCGCCCTCGGAGCGGGCGCCGCCGTGGTGGTCTGCTGGGCCCGTGGCCCCGATCGGCGGCGTCTGGTGATCGACGCCGCCCTTGCCTTCGGCGCGGCCGCCGTCCTATTCACTCCTTGGGTACCGACCCTGCTGTACCAGCGGGCCCACAGCGCAGTGGGGTGGGCGCTCCCCCCGACCATGCAGCTCGTTCGAGACGACGTCGTCGGCCTCGTGGGCGGCCCCGCCGCCGCGGTGGCGTTGGCGCTCTGCGGCGGGACTGCACTCATGGTCATGCTGCGGCGCCCGTGGAACGACGCCTCGATCGTCATCGTGGTCGCCGTCGTCGTCTCCCTCGTGGTCGTCGGCGCCGGATGGGCGACGTCCCGCGCCAGCTCGCAGTGGCACGGTCGCTACCTCGGAATCCTCCTAGGTCCGCTCCTGCTGGCGCTCGGTGCCGCTCTCGCCCGGGCGGGTGACCTGGCCATCCCGGTGGTGGTGATCGTCGGCATCCTCTCCGGTCCCTTCGCCGTCCCCTCCGCTCGCAACGCCAAGAGCAACGTCCCGGAATGGGTCGAGGAGACTTCGCCGTTGTTGCTCGAGAATGACGTGGTCTTCGGCCCCATCGGCGACATCCCGCTCCTCGCCCACTACCTCCCCGACGGGCTCCGCTATGCCACGACCACGGGGCCGGTGAAGGATCCTCTGGCCGCTGACTGGCGGGATGCCGTCGAGCGACTCGATCGGACCGACCCCGTCGCCACCCTGTCGCCCCTCGTCGAGAGCCTCGCTGCCGGCGGCCACGTCCTCGTCACGTGCCCGACCGCCGAGGAGGCCGACCTCGTCGGCTTGCCGACCTACATCCAGCTCGAGATCCGCCGGTGCCGACAAGGCACTCACCACCTTCTCGAGCGTCGTGACCTCCGGGTGGAGAGAGCGTTTCCTCACCCGAGAGCCAGTGGTTCCCCGCACGAGACACGGCTGTTGACGAAGGTGGCGCCGGCGTCATGAGCCGGCGCCTTCCACCAGGCGGCTGACGGGCAGGCGGTCGAGGCGCATCGAGACCACGCGGTCGCGCACGTCGGCGAGCAGGGCCAGGAACCGGGACCGTGGCACCTCCACCGCTCCCATCGCCGCCAGGTGGTCCGTGGGGAGCTGCACGTCGACGAAGGCGCCACCGGCCTCGGACCAGCGGGTGACCAGGTCGACGAGCGCCGCCTTCGAGGCGTCGCTGCGCCGGTGGAACATCGACTCGCCGGTGAAGCACCCGCCCACCCGGACGCCGTAGATCCCGCCCACCAGCTCTTCCCCCTCCCACACCTCCACGCT
>DATACM010000116.1:0-3100 GCA_036259055.1 Acidimicrobiales bacterium
GAGCTTCAGCAGGACGCCGGCCAGGATCACCGACCCGCCGGTGGGCGCCTCGGTGTGGGCGTCGGGCAGCCAGGTGTGCACGGGGAAGATGGGCACCTTGATGGCGAAGGAGGCGGCGAAGGCCAGGAACACCCAGCGGGCGGTGTTCTCGGCCAGCGACTGGCTCTCCCCGAGGGCGACCAGGTCGAAGGTGAGGGTGCCGGTGGCGCGCTCGTGCAGGAACACCAGGGCGAGGATGCCCACGAGCATGAGGGCGGAGCCCGCCATCGTGTAGAGGAAGAACTTCAGCGCCGCGTAGACCCGTCGCTCGTAGCCCCACCCCCCGATAAGGAAGTACATGGGGACGAGGACGACCTCCCAGAACAGGAAGAACAGGAAGAGGTCGAGGGACAGGAACACGCCCAGGCAGCCCGCCTCCAGGAGCAGCATCCACGCCACGTAGCCCTTGACGTCGTGGTGGACCTGGGGCCCCACGATGGAGATCGGGAACAGCACGGCGGAGAGCGCGACGAGGAAGAGGGAGATTCCGTCGACGCCCAGCTTCCACGAGATGCCCCAGGCGTCGATCCAGCTGTGCTCGGACACCAGCTGGTAGCCGGGCTCGGACCGGTCGAACTCCACCAGCACCGCCACCGCGAGGGCGGCGGCGGCCAGCGAGAAGAGGAGGCCCACCGCCTTGATGACCTTCTCGCGCGACTGGGGCACCAGGGCGGCGACCAACGCTCCGACCGCGGGCACGACGACGAGGGCGGTGAGGTACGGGAACATCCCGGCGCTAGCCCCCGGTCCGGACGACGACGTAGCCGAGGACCAGCACCGCGCCGGAGGCGACGGCCAGGGCGTAGTTCCGGACGTAGCCCGACTGGACCGCCCGCAGGCGGCTCCCGCCCGCCCGCACCAGCGACGCCACCCCGTTGACCGCCCCGTCGATGACCTTCAGGTCGAGAACGTAGGCGCTCCAGGCGGAAAGGAGCCGGCCAGGCGTCTCCACCAGGGCGGAGTACAGCGTGTCGACGTACCAGCCTCGGCGCAGGACCTCTGGCTCGACCGCCTCCTCCCGCACCCGGCGACCCAGGAAGACGAGGGCGGCCACGCCGAGCCCGACCGCGCACAGGGCGCTGGTGGCCACGGCCAGGGCGAGCTTGGTGGAACCGCTCAGCCCCAGGTGGTGGAGGTGCTCGCCGAAGACCGGCTCGAGCCACGACTCGAGGAAGTGGAGGTCGCCGAAGGGCAGGTTGATGCCCCCGCCGACCACCGACAGCACGGCCAGGACGACCAGCGGCAGGGCCATCGAGGGCGGCGACTCGTGGGGCCGGAAGTCGCCGTGGGCGCCGCTGGCGTGGGCACCGGCCACCGCCGGCTCGTGCTCGGGCTCCGCCCCGGCCTCGTCCTCGGTGCGGGCGACCGCCTCCCGCCAGCGCTCGTCGCCGAAGAACACCAGAAAGACCTGGCGGCTCATGTAGTAGGCGGTCAGAAGGGCGGTGACCAGTCCGATGGCCCACAGGACGGGATAGGTGTCGTAGGCGTTGGCCAGGATGTCGTCCTTCGACCAGAAGCCGGCGAAAGGCGGGATGCCGGCGATGGCCAACCAGGCGGCGATGAAGGTGATCGACGTGATCGGCATCCACCGGCGGAGCCCGCCCATGCGCTTCATGTCCTGCTCGTCGTGCAGCCCGTGCATGACCGAGCCGGCGCCGAGGAAGAGGAGGGCCTTGAAGAAGGCGTGGGTGACCATGTGGAACACGGCGGCGACGTACGCCCCGCAGCCCACCGCCAGGAACATGTAGCCGAGCTGGGAGATGGTCGAGTAGGCCAGCACCCGCTTGATGTCGTTCTGGGCGCAGGCGATGGTGGCGGCGAAGAAGGCGGTGACCGCGCCCACGATGGCGACGATGACCGCGGCGTCGGGGGCCACGTCCAGAAGCGGGTTGATCCGCACCATGAGGAAGACGCCGGCCGTCACCATGGTGGCGGCGTGGATGAGGGCGGAGACGGGTGTCGGGCCCTCCATGGCGTCGGGGAGCCAGACGTAGAGCGGTAGCTGGGCCGACTTCCCGACCGCCCCGAGGAACAGGAGCATGACGATGGCGGTGGCCGTCACCTCGGTGAGCTCCGACGCCCGCTCGAGGACCTCGGTGTACTGCAGGGTGCCGAAGGTGGCGAAGATCAGGAACATGGCGACCATGAACCCGAAGTCGCCCACCCGGTTGGTGATGAACGCCTTCTTGCCGGCCGCCGGCGCCGCCGGTCGCTCGAACCAGAACGAGATCAGGAGGTAGGAGCACGCCCCGACGCCTTCCCACCCGAGGAACGTGAGCAGGAAGCTGTCGGCCAGCACGAGCACGAGCATGGAGAAGGCGAACAGGTTGAGGTAGACGAAGAAGGTCGGATAGCGCTCGTCGCCGTGCATGTAGCCGATCGAGTACAGGTGGATGAGCGCTCCGACGCCCGTGACGAAGAGGGCCATCGTCACCGACAGGGGGTCGACGAGGAACCCCACGTCGACGTGCAGGCCCCCGGCCGGCATCCAGGAGAAGAGCTCCTGTACGAAGTGGCGCTCCTCGCCGTGCTCACCCAGGAGGTCGACGTAGACGAGCAGGGTCACGACGAACGAAGCGCCCACCATGGCGGTGGCCAGCCATCCCGCCTTGGGGTCGCCCAGACGGCGCCCGAAGGCGAGGAGCAGCAGGAACCCGGCCAGCGGCAGAGCCGGGATCAGCCAGGCGGCGTGGCGCACGGGCGGCCCTCAGCCTCGCAGCAGCGAGGCGTCGTCGGCGGTGGCCCCGGCCCTGCGCCGGTATATGGCGACGATGATGCCGAGGCCGACCACCACCTCGGCAGCGGCGACGACCAGCACGAAGAACACCACCGACTGGCCACCGATGTCGTCGAGCATCCGGGCGAAGGTGACGAACGTGAGGTTCACGGCGTTGAGCATGAGCTCGACGCACATGAACATCACGAGCACGTTGCGGCGGACGAGCAGACCGACGGCGCCGATCGTGAAGAGCATGGCGGCCAGCGTCAGGTACCACGCGCCGGGAACGCTCATCGCTCTGTGGGGGGGGGGGGGGGGGGGGGGGGGGGGGGGGGGGCGGCG
>DATACM010000117.1:0-2916 GCA_036259055.1 Acidimicrobiales bacterium
CATCCCAACGAGACCACCGCGGTGCTCCTGGAGGGCGCCGCCTGATAGCCGTCGCTGCACCTGTCGCCTCCTTGGCAGCCAGCCGCGAGCCGCTCGGCATCAGGGGGCGAGGGGGTGTGGAGGCTCGAGCTGCTTCTCCCCGGGGATGCGGTACCGCCTGTTCCTCGAGCCAGTCGCGAGCGGTCATGATTCCGCGTCCGGCCAGGCTTCTCCGTCTCGCCAGCGGAGGGCGTGTCAACGGACGGCCCATAACCTCGTCGGCGTCGCCGCAGACAGCCACGCGAAAAGGATGCCGGATGAAGCGCCGCGCTTGCAGGTAGCACCTGTCCGATATCGACTCCGGATCGGCGTTCGCGGTCGGACTCGGATCGAGGAGGAGAGGCCGCGCGAACACCCCAACCCCCGCCGCACACCGTGGGTGGGTAAGGGCGGTGACGAGGGCTCCGCGAGACGTTTACCGACGGTGCAAGTTGCAGACGGCGAGGCCTTTCGGCAGGCGAAGGGGGTTGACGGGACCACGCCGGCGTATTGGGCCGTGAGCCCGGACCGGGCCCACGGGGAGGCCGCCACCGGCCTCCCGGCGGCTCGAGAATGTTGGCCACTCGTGGCGCTGCAGGACGGAGCGTCCTGGCCGACAACCTGTCCTGCACCCGCCACAGCATCGGACGCCCCTTCGCGAGGATGGGGGCGTTGCTAAACGTCGGTACACCCGCGGCCCGACTCGCCGCTCTTCGTAGCCGAGCGCTCCCAAGGTGGCCTCGTACCCGTTGTTCACACGTGAGCTGATAGCCCTCACGCGCGCACCGTCCTCCCCGAGCGGCAGGGCTGCGCCGCCACTGCGGTCATCGCCCCGGGCCCGCAACGGCTGGTCCTGACCCGACGCGGGCATGTGCCTAATTCACCGCGCTGTTCCCGCAATCGCTCGGCGCCCAGCGACGTCTCTCCTGGTGACGGGTCGCTCCCGCGGCCTGTAGATGGGGAAGGAGAGTGGACTATGGCCTTCGTACAGACCATCGAAGTCCAAGCCGCCGACGAGACGTCGCTCAGAGACCACCTTGCCAGCTGGCATGCCGAGCAGGGCGGCTTGGCGCCTGGCTACCGGGGAGGGCGGATCCTTGCTGACGAGGACAAGCCCGGTCGCTTCGTCATCGAGGTCGATTTCTCCTCGCCCGAGGAGGCCGGCCGCAATAACGATCGGGCCGAGACCGGGGCCTGGGCGAGGAAGCTGCGCGAGCTGGCAAGCGGGGAGCCGCGCTACGCCAACTACCGCCTGGTGTGGGCCAGCGCGACCGGGAAGTGATCACGATGACAAGGCTCGACACACCGGCCGCATCCCGAACCCCCGCCGCGGCAAGCCTCGACCGCCGGCTGACCTGGGGGTCAGCGATCATGGCCCTCGCCGGGATCGGGTTCATCGGCTACGCCCAGATCTTCTTCGTCCGCAACTTCACCGACTCGTTCCTCGAGCTCGGCATCGGCCCGAACGAGGTCGACGTAGGCAAGGACGCCATCCGCCAGTTCAGCCCGTCGCTGTACGACTACATCAGCCATCTGCACATCGCCGTGTCCGGTTTCATCGCCGCCGCCGGCCTCGCCACTGCAGCGCTGGCGTGGTTCGGGGTCCGCCGCGGGCACCTGTGGGCTTGGGTGACCGCCGTCGCGACACCGGTACTCGGTTTGGCCGTCGCCCTGCCCGCGCACTACCCCAACCACTTCGACACGCTCGGGCACTTGGGGCTGATCTACGCCGACACAGTGCTGTTCGTCATCGGCGCCCTGCTGGCACTCGCCGCCCTGCGAGCCCCGAGGACGACATGAACGAGAGCGTCTGGTCGATCCCGAGGCGCTGCGGGACGAGGTACGCGACAAGTACCGTTCGGTGGCCCTCGCTCCGGGCGGCCCGTGTCACTTCCGCACGGGCCGCCCACTGCCGCCAAGCTCGGGTATGACCACGACGGTCGCGAGCTCGTTTGCTTAACCTGCTCCCCCCACTGCCAGCCAGGCGGCCACCTGATGCGCCCAATGGTGGCCCTGCGCACTCCGCGACGTCCCCTTGTCAACGTCCCCCTTGTGAAGGTCCTGGTTTCGTCGCTGACGTCCAGCGGCTTTCCGTCAATGTCTGCCGTCTTCTTCCTGCCGTTCCTTACCTGCCGTCGATGTTCCGCCGGTTGGCCCCTCGTCTACCGTTCGCAGCGGTCATTTGCTGATCACTCAGCACCCGCACTCCGGATGGCGCGCACCACCACCGCCGTGGCGACCGACGACTGCTGCTCGGCCGGGATGAGGGTGCGCATCAGGGTGGTCAGATCGTCGGTGAAGAGCGGGTAGACGGCGAAGTCGTCGACCGACACCGGCTGGCGGTCGACGACCTCGACGGCGCCGAACCCTGCCTTCTCCAGCTTCATGACGAAGTCACGCTCCGCCAGGGCGCCGGCCACTCACCCCGCCCAGGCGGCGGGATGGACCAGGCCCTCTGGCGGGAGTTGCTCCTCGACGATGGTGATGTCGCTGACGCAGAACCGGCCTCGGGTCCGCAGGACTCGGGCGCACTCGGCGAACACCCGGGCCTTGCGAGGCGACAGGTTGATTACTCCGTTGGAGACGATGACATCGACGCTGCGGTCTGGCAGCGGGATGGTCTCCATCTCGCCTTCGACCGGTTGCACAACCTGGCCCAGCCCCGCCTCCTCGGCGGCAGCCGCTGTCCGCTCGAGCATCTCGGGAAGGAAGTCCAGGGCGTAGACGGTTCCCTCCGGACCGGTGGCGTGAGCGGCCAGCACGCTGTCGATTCCCCCGCCGCAGCCGATGTCCAACACGACGTCGCCGGGCCGATATCGGCAAACATCATGTGGTTTCCGACGCCGAGGGCGATGTCGCGGGCGGAGGGCGGGACCAGGGTGAGCTGTTCGTCGCTGT
>DATACM010000118.1:0-6497 GCA_036259055.1 Acidimicrobiales bacterium
GAGCCCGACGGCGCCGTGCCGGCGATTCCCATGACCGGCTCGATCACCGGGGAGACGGCGGCCTTCCGCGCCCGCCGGGCCGCCGCTCGCCGCCCCTCGGCTCGATCGACGAGGGGCCGCAAGGTCTACCGCATCACCTCCGCCGGTGAGCGACTCTTCGAGGAGCTGCTCGAGTCCGAGAACGCGGCGGACGACGACCGGGCGTTCCTCCTCCGCCTCGCCTTCTGCCGTCACCTCCGTCCCGAAGCCCGCCTGGGGCTGCTGGAGCGACGCCGGGCGCAGCTCGTCGAACGGCTCGCCCGGGCCCGCACCACCTTCAGGACCCGCCGGGAGCGGATGGACGCCTACATGCGATCGCTCCTCGAGCACGGCACCGAGGCCACCGAGCGGGACATCTCGTGGCTGGACAGCCTGATCGCCGAGGAGCGCCTGAATTTCCGACAGACCCAGGGAGGTCAAGCCTCGTGAGCACCCCCAACGCCCGCCGCACCGTGCGACTGGCCATCGCCGGCGTGGGCAACTGCGCCAGCTCGCTCGTGCAGGGCATCGAGTACTACGGCCGGGCCGACGCCGACGAGAGCGTCCCCGGCCTCATGCACGTGGTGGTCGGCGGCTACCACGTGGGCGACGTCGAGGTCGTGGCCGCCTTCGACGTCGACGCCGCCAAGGTCGGCCTCGACGTGGGCAAGGCCATCTTCTCCGGTCAGAACAACACCGTGAGGTTCTCCTCCGTCGGCGAGCTGGGCGTGGCCGTCCAGCGGGGACCCACGTTCGACGGGTTGGGGAGCTACTACCGGCAGACGATCGAGGAGTCGCCGGCCGACCCCGTCGACGTGGCCGAGGTCCTCCGGTCGAGCGGCGCCGACGTCCTCGTCTCCTACCTCCCCGTCGGGTCCGAGGAGGCGCAGAAGCACTACGCCCAGGCCTGCCTCGACGCCGGTGTGGCGTTCGTGAACGCCATCCCCGTGTTCATCGCCTCCGACCCCGAGTGGGCGGCCCGCTTCAGCTCCGCCGGGGTACCCATCGTCGGCGACGACATCAAGAGCCAGGTGGGCGCAACGATCGTCCACCGCATCCTGGCCCGCCTGTTCGAGGACCGGGGCCTGGTGCTCGACCGCACCTACCAGCTGAACTTCGGCGGCAACATGGACTTCAAGAACATGCTCGAGCGCGAGCGCCTGGTGTCCAAGAAGGTCAGCAAGACCCAGTCGCTCACGAGCCAGGTGGAGAACGGCATCGCCTCCGACCACGTCCACATCGGACCCAGCGACCACGTGCCGTGGCTCGAGGACCGGAAGTGGGCCTACATCCGCCTCGAGGGCCGCAACTTCGGCGACGTGCCCCTCAACGTGGAGCTCAAGCTCGAGGTCTGGGACTCGCCCAACTCCGCCGGCGTCATCATCGACGCCGTCCGGTGCGCCAAGCTCGCCCTCGACCGTGGAATCGGCGGGCCCCTGCTCGGCCCGTCCGCCTACTTCATGAAGTCGCCGCCGGTCCAGTACCACGACGACGAGGCGCACCGGCTGGTCGAGGAGTTCATCGCCGGGTAGCCGGCCTGGCCTCACCCGCCCGACGCACTCCTCACCAGCCCGATCGTGTGGCCCTCCGGATCGGTGAACAGGCCGATCACCAGGCCCTCCATCACCTCGTCGGGGCCCATCATCCGGGTGCCCCCGAGGCGCTCCGCCTGGGCCAGGGCGGCCTCGACGTCGGGCACCTCGACGTAGAAGGTGACGTGGCCCCGGTAGCCCTCGGGCCCCTGCCCGACGCCGCCGCCGATGCCGATGCCGTCAGGGTTGACGTTGTCCTCCCTGGTGACCACGCCGTATCCCATCGGGTTGTTCGTGTCGAAGTTCCAGCCGAAGAGCTCGGAGTAGAAGGACTGCAGCGCAGGGCCGTCCTGGCCGACGACCTCGAAGTGCACGACCGGCTGTCCCATGTCCTCTCCCTTCCGCACCGGCGGCCCGGCACGTCGCGATTGTCTCGCGCCAGGCCGTACGACGCCCCGCGTCAGGTGGCCAGGATCCGGTCGGGGACGGGGCAGTACAGCTCGTGGAGCGGAAGGACCTCGATCTCGGGCTGCCCCGGGAGGCCCTGCCTCTGCACCTCGGGCATGAGCCGCTCGTCGACGAAGCGCTGGAAGTCCTCGGCCGAGTTCCAGACGTCGGTGCAGTGCAGGGTGCCGTCTCCGAAGGCGGCGGTGTGGACGTGGCCCCCCACCGGCGCCTCTTCGAGCCAACGCACCTCTTTCCGAAGCGTGTCGTACTGCTCGGGCGTGACACCCTCCCATGACAGGATCACCATGACCGCCATCTCGCGCCTCCCCCTCCTGTGGATGCTCTCTTGTGACCGTACTGCGGCCGCCGTCGCACGACCCCGATGAGTTCGTAGCCACTGTCCCGTCTGGATTCGCGATCGACGAAGGAGGCCACATGTTCAAAGACACTGGCGCGTTCAGCAGCTACTCGATCGACGACGTCGAGGCGGCCAAGTCCTTCTACGGCCGGACGCTGGGCCTCGAGATCTCCGACGTGCCCGACATGGCGGGCCTCCTCGAGCTGCGCGTCCCGGGCGGGAGCAGGGTGCTGCTCTACGCCAAGCCCGACCACAGCCCGGCGACGTTCACCGTCCTCAACCTGCCGGTGGACGACATCGCCGCGGCGGTGGACGAGCTCACGCGCCGGGGCGTGCGCTTCGAGGTCTACGACGAGGTCCCGGTGAAGACCGACGAGAAGGGGATCCTGCGGGGGCCCGGTCCCAAGATCGCCTGGTTCAGAGACCCAGCGGGCAACATCCTGTCCGTGCTCGAGAACTGAGCCGGCCGACAGGCCAAGCCTCAGACCGGGAGCACGCTGGCGAGAGACCGGCCGGCGGTGCCGAGCCAGCTGACCAGCGCGTGCAGCGACTTCACGATCGGCGACCCGGTCACCAGAGCCCCGGCCAGGTCCAACGCCGTCACGATGCGGCGCGCCAGGTCGGCGATCAACCGTCGGTTCGGAGCCCGCCCGGTCAGCTCCCGGCCGACTCTCTCGACGTCCTGCCGGGTGGCGTACCGGAGCGTCTGCGGGAGATCGACGTCGTCGAGCGCGGCGGCGAGCTTCTGCATCTCCCGAGCGACTTCGAGACTCGACACCTGCCCGAAGTTCCACTGCCCACCCGAGATGACCATGTCGCCACCCACCTGGTTGATGGTGCCGCCCGCCTGTTGGCTCCCGATGTTGAAGTTCGTCACGTTCCTCTCCTTCAGTCCCAGTTCTCGGCCCGGCTCCGACGGCGCGCCCGGGCCATTCCCGCGCCGATGCTGGCGAGGATCCCGCCGACTGCGAAGGTGGCGAACCCGACGGGTGCGAGAGGGCCCGGGCCGCCCGCTTCGAGGGCCGCGTCGGGGTCGCCCCACGCGCCGAAGATCACGTACATCCACAGCCCGAAGCCGACCGCGGCGAGGACCATCCCGAGCACGATCAGCGCTCGGGGGACGCCGCTCCCGCTGGCAACTTCGAAGAACGGGTCCGAGCCCAGCTCGTAGTGGTACTCGTTCCTGCGACGGAAATCGTTGATCTGGTCCCTGCCCACGTTGTTGATGGTCCCGCCCGACTGGCTCCCGACCTCGAAGGTGACCCCGTGCGAGGCCGATGCGGCCGCCCGGAGCTCGAAGCGGACGTTCGCCACCTCGATGACGTCTCCCGGCCGGATCGGATGGCGACCCTCCACACGGGCACCGTTGACGCGGGTGTGGTTGGTGGACCCGAGGTCCTCGATCTCGATGACGTGGCCCTGCACGACCAGGCGGGCATGGCGTCGGGAGACGTCCGGCTCGTCCACCACGATCGAGTTGGTGGCCTCCCGGCCGATCGTGGTCTCCCCGTCGCCGAGCTCGAACTGACGGAGCTGCTGCGAGCCGTTGACGCCGACGAGGATGTAGGGCCCCGTGGGCGCTGCCGGCGACTGGCCCGTCGCGCCGTGCGGGCCCCGGGTGAGCCCGTCGGGGTCGCGCCCTTCCCGCCGACGTCGCGGAGGGCGTGGCGGTTGGTGGGGACGGCGCCCGAGCAGGCCCGCTTGCAGGCGCCGACGATTCCGCTCCTGCATGTCGCGGATGCTCTGGTCGGCACGCTCCTGCATGGTCCGGCGTGACTGCTCCTGCAGCCTCCGGAGGTTCTCGAGGGCCCGCTGGTTCGCCTGGGCGCCGAACTGTCCGTTGACGGTCATCGATCTCGCTGGCCCCCTTCGGCCGTGGTCCCCGGCCGATCCAGTGTGTAGAGCGCGTCGGCGGGCCCGTTGATACCGAGGAGCGCGCTCGAGCCCCGATCCCGCCGTTGGCGCCCCGTGTGCGGCAAGATTCGGGTGTGGCCGTCCCCACCGCCGTCGCCTGGAACCGCCAGCGGATCACCGACCCGGCGGAGGCCGACGTCGTCCGCTACGGGCCCGACATCGGCACCGAAGCCGACTACCGCCTCCTCGGGCAGGTGGCCGACAAGCGGGTGCTCGAGCTGGGGTGCGGCTCAGGGGTGGGCAGCGTCGCCCTGGCCCGCCAGGGCGCCCGGGCTATCGGCCTCGACTTCTCGCCCGACCACCTGACCGCCGCCCGGCGGCTGTCGGAGCGGGCGGGGGTGAAGATCGAGCTGCACGAGGGCGACCTGGCCGACCTTGCCTTCTCGCGGGCGGACACCATCGACGCCGTCTTCTCCGCCTACGGCCTCAACCTGGTCGAGGACATCAACCGGGTGTTCCGCCAGGTCCACCGCGTGCTGAAGCCGGGATGCCCGCTGGCCTTCTCGGTCCCCCATCCGGCCTACGACATGATCGTCGACGACGACCCCGACGAGCCGCTCCTCATCCGCCGGTCCTACTTCGACCAGGGCCGCATCGACCTCGCCTCGGACCGGCCGCCGTACTTCGGCTACCACCACACCATCTCCGACCTGTTCACCGGCCTCAGCCGGGCCAACTTCCGGGTCGACGTCCTCCTCGAGCCGGAGCCCCACCGTGACGTCGGCAGCCCCACGTGGAGCGAGACCTTCCGCTACGTCCCCCCGACCCTCATCATGCGGGCCCGCAAGGAGGGCATCTGACGGCCGTCCCCTTCCCCCGGGGAGGCCCGGCCGCCGGTGCCCTCGCCGGCGAGGGCATCACCCCGGAGGAGCTGCAGCTGGCCGCCCGCAATCACGGGATGCCCCTCGAGGCCCTGCGGTGGCCGGTCACGCCCATCGGCCTGCACTACCTCCTGATCCACTACGACATCCCCGTCATCGACGCCGCCCGTTGGCGGCTCACGGTCGACGGGCGGGTGCGCCGGCCGCTGACCCTCTCCCTCGACGACCTCCGGGCCCGGCCGGCGGTCGAGGTCGCCGCCACCATGGAGTGCGCCGGGAACGGACGGGCCCGCCTCTCGCCCCGGCCCATGAGCCAGCCGTGGCTGGTGGAGGCGGTGGGGACCGGCCGGTGGCGGGGGGCACTCCTGCGGCCGCTGCTGGAGGAGGCAGGCTTCGACGACGGCGCCCTCGAGGTCGTCTTCACGGGCATGGACCGGGGCGTCGAGGGCGGCGTGGTGCAGAGCTATGCCCGCAGCCTCTCGGTGGTCGACGCCACCGCCGGCGACGTGCTCCTCGCCTACGAGCTCAACGGCCAACCCCTCCCGCCCCAGCACGGGTTCCCGCTGCGGCTGCTCGTGCCCGGGTGGTACGGGATGACCAACGTGAAGTGGCTGACCCGCATCACCGTCGTCGACGAGCCGTTCGCCGGCTACCAGCAGGCCCAGGCCTACCGGTTCCGGCATGACCAAGATGACGCGGGCGAGCCGGTGACCCGCATGTTCCCCCGGGCGCTGATGGTGCCGCCCGGCCTGCCCGACTTCTTCACCCGCCGGCGCCTCCTGCCGCTCGGGACGTGCGTGCTCGAGGGACGGGCGTGGTCGGGATGGGCGCCGGTCACGAGTGTGGAGGTCAGCGCCGACGGAGGCCGGCACTGGGTGGCAGCCCAGCTGTCGGGCGCCGACCTCGGCCCTCACGCGTGGCAGCGGTGGTCGCTGGCCTGGGACCCGATCGGCCCCGGCGAGGTCGAGCTCTGTTGCCGGGCCGCGGACGCCGCCGGCAACGTCCAGCCCACCGAGCCGCGGTGGAACCTGGGGGGCTACGCCAACACCGCCGTCCAGCGCGTCCCGGTGACGGTGGTCCGCTAGCTTTCCTCCATCGCCCCGAAGCCCACCGAGGTCATCCGGTTCATCGCCCGGTCGTCGAAGCGGATCGGTGTCACCGCCCTGGGTGCGGTGCTCGTGGTGGGCGGCCTGGCGCTGCTCGTGCTGCCCGGCCCTGGCTTCCTCGTCGTCGTCCTCGGCTTCGCCGTTCTCGGCACCGAGTACGCCTGGGCCGCCACCGCCCTCGAGCGCACGAGGCGCGCCGCCGAGGCCGCCGGCCGCACGGCCCGCAGCGTCGCCGGCAGGGCCGCCCGGGGGACGGCGGGCGCGGCGCGCAAGGTGACCCGCCGCCGGAGCTGAGCCCTCC
>DATACM010000119.1:0-3700 GCA_036259055.1 Acidimicrobiales bacterium
CAGGAAGGCCACCGCCAGCGGGAGCGACGCGGCCACCAGCCCCCCGAACACGAGCACCAGCAGGACGAGGGTGGCGGGGACGGCGATGGCCTCGGCCCGGGCCAGGTCGCTCTCCACCTGCTGGCCGATGGCCTCCCCCACGGCCTCCTCGCCGCCGACGGCCACGGCGATGGGACCGCGCGCGCCGGCGTAGGCGGCCTCGATGGCCGCCGCAGCCTCGTCGAGCTCGGCCTCGGTGCCCTCGAGGTCGACCACGACCAAGGCGGAGTCCCCGGCGCGGTCGCGCAGCGGCGGCGCCTTGCCCTGCTACCAGTAGGAGACGACTCGCCCGACGTGCTCCTCGGCCGCCAGCGCCGTGGTCAGCTGGCCGGCGGCGGCGGCGACGGCCGGGTCGTCGACGCCGCCGCTCAGGGCGTCGACGACGAGGACGATTTCAGGATCGCCGGCCCCTAGCTTCTCCTCGAGGAACTGCCGGGCCTGGTACGACTCCGAACCGGGATCGTCGAAGCCGCCCTCCGACAGGCTGGCGAAGACGCGTGAGCCCACCGCGGCGGCGCCGAGGAGGAACAGGAGGCTGAGGGCGAGGACGAGGCGACGTCGTCGCACCGTGAAGCGGCCGATCCTGGTGAACATTGGACCCTCCGGGCTCTCGTGGATGGTCCGATCATCCGGGTGACGGCAGTGGCTGGCATCGGGCCACGGTCGGTTCGGCGACGACGCCGGTCCGGTTCCCGACCCGTACTTCGGTCGGGGGTGGCCCCGTACCACGGGACGATGACGGGCGCCCGGCCCGCCCGTATCCTCAGGTGGTGGAGGACCGTCCGGACCAGGCCCGCCTGCGGGCGTGGGGCGGCCGGCTGACGACGTTCGCCTTCCCGCTGGCCGCCCTTGTCGCCGCGCTGCTCGTCTTCCTCACCGCTGACGCCACCCCCGGACTCGTCGGGGGGCTCCTCGTCGCCCTCGTCCCCTGGGCCCTTCTGGCCGGCGACGTTCGAGTGGGGCCGTGGACGATGGTGCTCGCCGGGATCGGCGTCCCGGCGGCGGTCGTGCTTCGGTACGACGCCCCCGGCGCCATCTTCCTGGCCATGCTGGCGGTGGCATGGCTGGCCGCCGAGGACCGATCGTCGATCGCCGAGGCGACCGCCCTCCTGGTGGCGGTGGCGATCCCCATCGTCAACACCGCCGTCAACCCGGAGAGGCACCGCGACCACGGTTGGGTGTTCTTCGCCACCGGCTCCCTGCTCTCGTGGTTCATCGGCCGCATCCTGCGGCGCGAGCGGCACCTGGTGGCCGCGCTGACCGATGCCCAGGCGCGCCTCCGCGACGCCGCCGCCGCCGCCGAGCGCCAGCGCATCGCCCGGGACGTGCACGACGTAGTCGGCCACAGCCTCACCGTCATGCTCCTCAACGTGATAGGGGCCCGCCGCGTCCTGGACGTCGATCCCGCCGCCGCGGCGGAGGCGCTGGACCGGGCCGAGGCCGTCGGCCGGGACAGCCTCGACAGCGTCAGGGCCGTCGTGGGCCTGCTACGGGCGTCGGGTGACGAAGGCGCAACTCTGCCCCCGGCGCCGGGCGCGGCGGACATCGCCGCCCTGGCCCGAACGGCGACCGACGCCGGCCTCTCCGTCGACGTCCGAGTAGAGGGCGACCTCGATGCGGTCGACCCCTACGCCGGTCTGGCCGCGTTCCGCCTCGTACAGGAGGCGATCAGCAACGTGGAGCACCACGCTCCGAAGGCGGACGTGATCGTGCGCATCACCAACGACGGCGAACGTCTCGCCGTGTCGGTGGAGAACGGACTGGCCGTCCACGCCGTGCCGCCCGCCGCCCGCGATGGGACGGGGCTCGTGAGCATGCGCGAGCGCATCACCGCCCTGGGCGGGACGTTCTCGGCCGGCCCTGCGGGCGACGTCTGGCGGGTGGAGGGATCGATCCCGCTGCGGCGGAGCGACACCGGAGCGCTCGGGTGATCCGGCTTCTGGTCGTCGACGACCAGGAGCTGGTCCGAGCGGGGCTGCGGCTGATCCTGTCCACCGAGGACGACCTCGATCTCGTGGGCGAGGCGGCCGACGGCCGGGCCGGAGTCGAGGCGACCCGAGCCCTCCACCCCGACGTCGTGCTCATGGACGTCCGCATGCCCGTACTCGACGGCATCGCCGCCACACGCCAGCTGCTGAGCGATGGACGTGCCGAGGAGCGACGTCCCGCCGTCCTGGCCCTCACCACCTTTGACGACGACGACGTCCTGTGGGGCGTCATCGAAGCGGGCGCCGCCGGGTTCGTGCTCAAGGACGCCCCTGCCGGTGACCTGGTCGCGGCCATCCGCGTCACCGCCCGGGGTGGGTCGTGGCTCGACCCGCGCGTGGCGAGGCGCGTGCTCGGCGCGCTGCGGCACGCACCGCCGGCGGCGCGCCCCCCGGCACCGGCGATCGAGCAGCTCAGTGGACGCGAGCTCGAGGTCCTGCGCCTCGTCGCTCGGGGCGCCAACAACGCCGAGATCGCCGAGGCGCTCTATTTGAGCGAACGGACGGTGAAGGGCCACATCTCCGCGATCTTCACCAAGCTCGGCGTGCGCGACCGCGCCGCCGCCATCGTCCGGGCCTACGACGCCGGCGTGGTGACACCGGGGCAGTAGCGCGGATCCGGCTCCACCGAACGACCGGCCCGACGGCAGCTTCCAAGTCGATCTGAGGAGCGTGCTGATCTACTCAGGTCGGGCCTACGGCCCGAAGCGCCGACAGGAGCTACGCAGTCCCCCACGACTGGTCGGCGCGATAGAACAGCACGCTCCTCGCCGCCTTCGAGGTTCTGAAGGCGACGTTCGAGCCACTCGGCGAGGACTAGGAACGGGAGGTCGTGGACACGAGCGGTTGGTGGTGATGTCAGCTCCGGGCGACTCGGTTCCGAATGTGGGCGTGGCCGGGTAACTCTGGCCCGGCTCGCGGCACCATACGTCGGAGACGAGATGGCCGATCCGACTGACGCTGCGCTCGTTGCTGCCGCTCGCGACGGCGACAAGACGTCGTTCACAATCCTCCTCGAGCGGCACCGACCCCTCCTCGACGGTCTTTGTCAACGCACCCTTGGCAACCAGTGGTCGGCCGAGGATGCCGTCCAGGAGGCGAGTCTGCAGGCCCTGCTCGGCCTGGGCCACCCGCGGCATCCGGAGCGATTCGGGCCCTGGCTGGCCGGGATCGGGCTGAACGTCTGTCGTCGGATGCTCCGCCAGCGGAGGTTCGAGATGTGGACGGCGGAGACGCTGAGCGGCGGTCGGAGCGGCCACGAGCCGCCAGACAGCGAACCAGGTCCGGAGGAACTGGCCGGGGTCGCCGACGTGGCGCGGAGGGTGCGCGAGGCGGTGGCCGCACTGCCGGCCGACAGATCTCGCACTGCCGCTATCAACAGAGCAGCTTCGCTCTCCCCGGGATCGTCGACCTCGACGACCGCGAGGCGGAGAGCCTTTTCGTCGAGGCGAGGAAATGAGCGGCGCTAGCCGCAGATGCAGCCGGTGCCGTCGGCGCACTCCTGGCAGCAGTAGGTCTGCCCGTCCTTCTCGACGCCTTCGCCGCCGTTGCCCTTCCAGACGCTCTTCTCCATGCCGCATGCCGGGCAGGTCTGCTCGCCAGCCATCCACGCCTCCTTCTCGACCGCCGCCTCTTCCCAATCGACGTTCCCTCCAACTTCGGTGAGAAAACGCGCT
>DATACM010000120.1:0-12876 GCA_036259055.1 Acidimicrobiales bacterium
CGCCGGCAAGACGACCCTGCTGCGGGCGCTGGCCAACGAGATCCCGCCGCACGAGCGCCTGGTGACCATCGAGAAGTCGCTCGAGCTCGGCCTCGACCGTTTCGAGCGCCTGCATCCCGACTGCGTTGCCCTCGAGGCCCGCGAGGCCAACACCGAGGGCGAGGGCGCCATCGGGATGAGCGAGCTCGTACGCCGGGGGCTGCGCATGGACCCCGACCGGGTCATCGTCGGTGAGGTGCTCGGCGACGAGGTCATCGACATGCTCAACGCCATGAGCCAGGGCAACGAGGGCTCGCTCTGCACGATCCACGCCAACTCGTCCGATGGGGTGTTCCGCCGCATCTGCTCCTACGCCATCCAGTCGGCCGAGCGCCTTCCCGTCGAGGCGACGAACCTCCTCGTCGCCGGCGCCGTCGACCTCGTCGTCTTCATCGACCAGGTGGACGAGCGCCACGTCGGAGGGGACCTCCGTCGCTTCGTCGGCTCGGTGCGGGAGGTGGTGGGCGCCGAAGGGACGACCATCGTCTCCCGGCAGGTTTTCCGGCCCGCTTCTGCCACGGACCGGCGGGCCGTGCCCGGCGAGCAGCCCGCCTGTCTCGACGACCTGCGGCGGGTGGGCTACGACCCCCGGCTGTTCCGCCGGGCGCGCGGGTGGTGGGACGAGCCCGTCCGCCTGGCCCGGGAGCCGCGGCGGGACGGCTCTTGACCGCCGCCCTCTTCGCCTGCGGGGCGGGGGTCGGCCTGGGGCTCTTCGTCATCGGCGTCGTGCTCCATCGCGCCGCCAGCCCACGCTGGCGGATCCGGCTGAACCCCCGACGGCTGAGCCTGGCCCTGGCGGCGGTGTCGGCGACGGCGTTCGTCACCGGCTGGCCGGTGGGAGCGCTGCTCGTCGGTGGCTTCGTCTACGCCACGCCGACGCTGCTCGGGGGCAAGCGGCTGGCCGAGCGGACCATCGTCCGCACCGAGGCGGTGGCGGCGTGGACCGAGACGCTGCGCGACACGCTGGCCGCCGCCGCCGGTCTCCAGCAGGCGGTACTGGTGACCGCCGAGGTGGCGCCTGCCGCCATCAGCCACGAGGTGGCGACGCTCGCCGACCGGGTCCGGGCGAGGTGGCCGTTGCCCCAGGCGCTGCGGGCCTTCGCCGACGAGCTCTCCGACGCCACCGCTGACCTCGTCGTCTCCACGCTCGTCCTGGCCTACGAGCGCCGGGCCGGCAACCTGGCCGCTCTGCTCGGGGCCCTGGCCCACTCGGCTCGCGAGGAGGCAGCCATGCAGCGCCGCATCGTCGCCGACCGGGCCCGCATCCGGGCCGGCGTGGCGGTGGTGACGGTGTTCACCTTGAGCGCCTTCGCCCTGCTCGTGCTGTTCAACCGTTCGTTCCTGCGCCCCTACGACAGCTTCGGCGGTCAGCTGGTCCTCGCCGTCGTCGGGGCCATGTTCAGCCTGGGTTTCCTCACCCTGCACCGCCTCGCCCGCCTCCCCGTCACCGAGAGGGTCCTCACCGCGGGCGTGCGCCCGAGCGCGGCGCTGGGGAGCGGCGCCCCGTGATCGGCGTCTTCCTCGCCGGGGCGGCGGTGGGGCTGGGCATCCACCTGCTGAGCCAGGGCCTCTTTCCGCCCCGGCCGACCCTCGCCGACCGTGTCCACCGCCTCCTCGACGCCACACCCCAGCGCCGCGAGCCGGAGCCCGAGCGCCCTCGCGGCCTGCAAGCCCGGGTAGAGCGCCGCCTCGGCGGTCTGCTGGTCGGCCTGTTCGCCACCGCCGGCGCCGACCCCCGGTCACGCGCCCGCCAGCAGGACCTGCGGATCACCGGCATGCGCGTCGAGTCGCTGATGGCCGAGAAGGCGATGCTGGGACTGACAGGAGCTGCCTTCCCGCTGGTGCTGGCCGGCGGGCTCTCGCTGGGGGACCTCCACCCCTCGCTGCCGCTGGTCCTCGGCGGCAGCGCCTTCCTCGGCGCCGCCGGGTTCATCCTGCCCGACGCCATCCTGCGGCAGCGGGCGCGGAACCGCCGCAAGAGCTTCCGGTACGCCCTTTCCGCCTTCTTGGACATGGTGTCGATCAGCCTGGCCGGCGGCGGGCTGGTGCAGGGCTCGATGCAGGACGCCGTCGCGGTCGGACGGGGTTGGGCCTTCGACGAGTTCCGCCGGCCGCTGGGCGCCACCCGCACGACCGGCCACCCGCCGTGGGAGGACCTCGGCCGCCTCGGCGACGAGCTGGGTGTGCCCGAGCTGGAGGAGCTGGCCGCCAGCCTTGCGCTGGCCGGGGCCGAGGGAGCGCGCGTCCGCCAGTCGCTCATGGCCAAGGCCGAGTCGCTGCGCCAGCGCCGCATGACCGACGCCGAGGGTGAGGCCAACCAGGCCAGCGAGAAGATGGTTCTCCCTCTGGTGCTGCTGGGCCTGGGGTTCCTCCTCTTCCTCGGCTACCCGGCGCTCAGCCGGGTGCTCGGAGGGTTCTGACGACGGCCGACGCCTGAAGCGGTCACCTAGCGTGGCCAGGTGCTGTTGGCCGAGCTGGTGCGGACGTCGGAGACGGTCGCCTCCACCCGGGCCCGCTCCGCCAAGGTGGCGGCGCTCGCCGGCCTCTTGCGGCGCCTGGCCCCCGAGGAGGTCGAACCGGCGGTGGCCTTCCTCGCCGGCGAGCCGCGGCAAGGCAAGGTGGGAGTCGGCTGGGCGACGCTGCGGGCGGTCGAGCCACCGCCCGGGACCGAGCCGTCGATCGCGGTGCTCGAGCTCGACTCCGCCCTCACCGCCCTGCAGTCGCTCACGGGCCCGGGGTCGGCGGCGGCGCGCCACGAGCTCTTGGCTGACCTGTTGGGCCGAGCGACGGACGCCGAGGCGGGCTTCATCCGGCGACTGCTCATCGGCGAGCTGCGCCAGGGCGCTCTCGAAGGGGTGATGACCGAGGCGGTGGCGCGGGCGTCGGGTGTCGCGCTCGCCGCCGTGCGCCGGGCGGTGATGCTGGCCGGCGACCTCGGCCGGGTCGCCGCCGTCGCCCTCAGCGAGGGAGAGTCGGGCCTGTCGGCGGTGGGCCTGGAGGTGCTCAACCCCGTCCTGCCCATGCTTGCCTCCACCGCCGACGACGTGGCCTCGGCCCTGTCCGCCCTCGGCCCGTCCTCGGTCGAGTGGAAGCTCGACGGTGCCCGCCTCCAGGCGCACCGCAAGGGCGACGAGGTCCGCCTCTACACCCGCAACCTCAACGAGGTCACCGACCGTCTGCCCGCTGTCGTCGCGGTGATCCATGACCTGTCCGTCGACCAGGTCGTCCTCGACGGCGAAGTGCTCGGGGTGACCGACGAGGGCCCAGGCCCGTTCCAGGACACGATGAGCAGCTTCTCCCGGCGCTCCTCCTCGGCGGGGGCGGAGGCCCTGGGCGCCTGGTTCTTCGACTGCCTCCACCTCGACGACGAGGACCTCCTCGACCGACCGCTGGCCGATCGGTCGGCGGCCCTCGACCGCACCGGGGCGCGGCGGGTGCCGTCGCTCGTCACCGACGACGTCGACGCCGCGCTCGCGTTCCAGGCCGAGGCGCTGGCGGCCGGGCACGAAGGGGTGATGGTGAAGGCGTTGTCGTCGCTCTACGAGGCCGGTCGCCGAGGCGGTGCCTGGCGCAAGGTGAAGCCCGTCCGCACCCTCGACCTCCTCGTCATCGCCGCCGAGTGGGGCACCGGGCGGCGGCGGGGCTGGTTGTCCAACCTCCACCTGGCGGCGAGAGACGAGAGCGGCGGCCACGTGATGGTGGGCAAGACCTTCAAGGGCCTCACCGACGCCGTGCTCGAGTGGCAGACCGCCGAGTTCCTCAGCCGCGAGGCGGGACGGGAGGACCACGTCGTGCGCATCGACCCGCCGCTCGTCGTGGAAGTCGCCCTCGACGGCGTCCAGACGTCGACCCGCTACCCCGGCGGCGTGGCCCTTCGCTTCGCCAGGGTCCGGTGCTACCGGGACGACAAGGACCCGGCCGACGCCGACACCATCGACGCGGTGCGAGCGTTGCTGCCTGGCCCGGGGACGGGAACGGCAAAGGCGTCGCTACCCTCTATCGAGTTCCCATGGAGATGAGCGCCTCGGACCGGGCCACCTCCCCCCTCGACGGCTCGCTGGTCGTCACCCATGCCCGGGCGATGGCGGTGCGACGGGCCGCAGAGCTCGGCCGGGCCGATCTGGCCGACGACGCCGCCCAGGTGATGAGCGAGCTGGTCACGAACGCGGTCCTGCATGGCGGCGGTTGCACGGGCGCCGAGGTGGTGCCCGCCGACGGCGGGCTGCGCATCGAGGTACGCGACGCCAGCCGAGTCCCCCCGGTGTTGAGCCAAGCCTCGGAGACCTCCCTGACGGGCCGGGGGCTCCGCCTGGTGTCGAGCCTGGCGGCGGAATGGGGAGCCGATGCCGAGAACGGCGGCAAGGTCGTGTGGGCGGAGGTCACCGGGACGCCCGGGCGGGACGCCGCCGGCCCCCCCGGCGAGGACGTGCTGGCCATGTGGGCGGACGACTGGGACCTCGGTGGTACCGAGCCGCGGATCCACGTGGAGCTCGGAGACGTCCCCACCGACCTCCTGCTGGCGGCCAAGTCGCACGTCGACAACGTCGTCAGGGAGTTCGCGCTGGCGTCGGCGGGCGCGGAGGCGGGCCTGACCGCCGACCTCCCGCCCCACATGGCGACGCTGCTCCGGGCGATCGACAACTTCGAGGAGGCGCGGCTGGCGATCAAGCACCAGGCGCTGGAGGCGGCGCGCCGCGGCGCTCCCACCACGCGGCTGTCGCTGGACCTGCCGGCCAGCGCGGCGGACGCCGCCGAGGAGTACGCCCGGGCGCTCGACGAGATCGACGCCTATTGCCGGGCCAGCCGGATGCTCACCCTCGAGACCCCGCCCCAGCACCGCGCGTTCCGCAGCTGGTACATCGAGGAGCTGGTCACCCAGCTGCGGGCAGCGGCATCGGGGAACCGGGCTCCGGCGCCGCAGCCGTTCGAGCGCCGGCTGCTGGCCGAGCTCGATCGCCTGGCGAGGGCCCAGCGGGCGTCGGAGAGGGCGGCCCGGCTGTACTCGGTGGCCGCCGCCTTGGCCAGCGCGGCCACGCCCGAGGCCGTCGCCGACGCCGTCCTCAACGAAGGCGTGGCCGCCCTGCGGGCGGTGAGCGGGGGCGTCTTGCTGATCACCGAGGCGGACCGCCTCCCCCTCCCCGGCGCCGTCGGGTACGACGAGACGGTCTTGGCCCGCTTGCGCGAGGAGTCTCTCGACGCCGAGCTCCCGGCCGCCGTCGCCCTTCGCACCGGAGAGCCGGTCTGGCTCGAGTCACGGCTGGAGCGCGACACACGGTTCCCGGAGCTCGTCGGCATGCAGGCGGGAACCATGGCTCTCTGCGCGGTACCGCTCGAGGTCCAGGGCCGGCGGCTCGGGGCGCTGCGCTTCAGCTTCGCCGAGGCGCGGCTGTTCGACGAGGACGAGCGACGGTTCGTGATGGCGCTGGCCGCCCAGACGGCACACGCGCTCAACCGGGCCCAGCTGCAGCGAGAGCGCCTGGACGTAAGCCGTCGTCTGCAGCGCAGCCTTCTCCCACCAAAGCTGCCCTCCCTCCCGGGGCTCGACGTGGCTGCGATCTACCACCCGTTCGGCGACGGCATGGACGTGGGCGGGGACTTCTACGACATCTGGCTGGCGCGCAACGGCCGCTGGGCCATCGCCATCGGTGACGTGGCCGGGACCGGGCCCGAGGCGGCTGCCGTCACCGCCCTCGTGCGCCACACCCTACGCGCCCTCACCATGACCCAGTCCGATCCCGAGCGGGTGATGCGCAACCTCAACCAGGCGCTCCTCGATGCCGCCGACGTCGAGGACGACCGCTTCTGCACCGCCATCTTCGGCCTGCTCGCCGCCGACGAGGCCGTCGTGCTCCACCTGGCCAGCGGTGGCCATCCCCCCGTCCTCGTCAGGCGCGCCTCCGGACACGTCGAGCAGGTCCATGTGGGGGGTGGCCTGCTCGGCGTCTTCGTCGAGCCCGACGTGAGCACCACCCGGATCACGCTCGAGCCCGGCGACGTCCTCATGCTGCTCACCGACGGGGTCATCGAGGCGCGCCACAACGGCCAGCTGTTCACGATCGAGGGCGTCGAGCGCGTCCTGGCCGACGAGGTGCGTTCGGCCCGCGCCGCCGCTACCGCGCTCGAGCAGGCCGTCCTCGACCACGCTGGCGGCGTGCTCACCGACGACATGGCCGCCGTCGTCGTGCGGGTTCCCGACGACGGCGCCTGAGGTCTGCGACGGGGCGGCCTTTTCCGCCCGTCGCCGAGGTGTGCGGACGTACACGGTCTGTCGGCACATCCGGCCGCGAACCGGTATGTTCGGTTCGGCATGCCCTCGACGGCCGCGCCGCTCGTGAGGTTGGCTTCGGGTGTCGTCGACACCGCGATCGTCGCCGGCGCCGAGTTGCTGCTCTGGCCCGACCGCCTCAGACGACCTGTCGGCATCTCCCCGGGCATGCAGCTTCAGCGGCTCCTTCTCGAGGGCTGCTATTTCGTGGGGGCACTTGGCCTGGCGGGCCGCACGGGCGGCCACGCCCTTTTCGGACTACGAGTCGTCGATCACGGCACCGGTGGACGACCGGGTTGGCGCGCCGCGCTCTTGTGGTGGGCGTTGCGGCAGCCGCCGCAAGCGCTCTCCATCCCGCTGGCGAGCTCTTCACGGGTTCGGGAGACGACGGCGAAGCTGCGGGAGGCGGATCCCGAGGCCGAGGAGCTACGACGCCGGTTCCGCGGGGACCGGCCAAGACTCGACGAGGCGATGATGGAGCTCTACCGAGCTCGGGACATCGACCCGTGGAGTGGGTACCGGCCCCTCTTCGTGGCAGGGTTGCTAGCAGCCACGTACGGCTGCATCCTCACGGCTGGGATCCTGCGACGGCCCGACCGGCGCGGTTTTCACGATCGGCTCGCCGGCGTCCTCGTCGTCCGAGACTGACGGCGGGCCCGTAGCGGGACTACCTGCTTCCCGCGGGCTCCAGTTCCTCGTCCCTTCGGGCCGATGCCACATGGCCTTCGACGTCGAAGTCGGGGACGACTCGCGCCAGCCAGCGGGGAAGCCACCAGTTGCGGTCTCCGAGGAGCTCCATGGTGGCGGGCACGAGCAGCATGCGGACGATGGTGGCGTCGAGCAGGATCGCCGTCGCCAGCCCCACGCCCATCAGCTTCACGACCCGCTCCTGCTCGAGGATGAAGCTGCCGAAGACGAAGACCATGATCGCAGCCGCCGCGGTGATGACCTTGGCGGTGGCGGCCAACCCGTCGGCGACCGAGTTGCGGCTGTCGCCCGTCCGGCGCCACTCCTCCCGCACCCTCGAGAGGAGGAACACCTCGTAGTCCATCGACAGGCCGAAGACGATGGCGAACAGCATCATCGGAGCCCACGGCTCGATGGGCGCCGGCTGCACGCCGGTGATGTCGCTCAGCCACCCCCATTGGAACAGGGCGACCACGACGCCGTAGGCGGCGCTGATCGACAGCAGGTTCATGACCACCGCCTTCAAGGGCACGAGCAGCGACCGGAAGACGACCATGAGCAGGAGGAACGACAGGGCCAGCACGGCCAGGAAGAAGAAGGGCAGGCGGGCCTCCAGGTAGTTGGAGAAGTCGTTGTTGACCCCCACCGTCCCGGTGACGGCGACGTCCACGCCCGCCTCCGCCTCGGCCGCCGGCAGCACGTCGTTGCGGAGGCGCTTGAGCAAGGCGACGGTGGTCTCTTCCTGGGGCCCGCTCGTCGGCACCAGGTTCCACAACGCAGCCGTGGGCCTGGCCGGATCGTCGAGTCGGGCGGGGGACACGAAGGCCACGCCCGGGTCGGCCGCGGCAGAGCGGGTGACAGCGTCCAGCCTGGCCACGTCGGTGCCGGGAGGGAGGTCGGCGGCCAAGATCAGCGGGCCGTTGAAGCCGGGCCCGAAGCCGGCGACCAGCAGGTCGTACGCCTTCTTGGTGGTCGTGTCGTCGGCGTAGTTGCTCTCGTCGGAGAAGCCCAGCCGCAGGCTCAGCGTGGGCACGGCGAGCACCAGCAGCGCTACCGCACCGGCGATGGCCGCCGTCCACGGCCGGTGCTGGATGACCTGACTCCACCGGTAGGCCGTCGTCTGGTGCAGCGGCTTGGGCTCCGGGCGGGGGACCTCTCGCTTCAACGGGGCGAAGAAGAAGCCAGCGATCAACACGATCGCCGCCAGCGGGATGGCGAGGGCGAAAGGCGTGATCTTGAGGCCCAGGCCGACAAGGGCGACGGCGACCAGACCGGCGGCGATCAGGCCTCGCCAACGCGTCAGCTCGATGCGATGGCCGGCGAAGCCGAGCAGGGCGGGCAGCAGGGTGAGGGAGGCGGCGACAGTGACGGCCACGACCGAGGCGGCCCCGATGGCGAGGCCCTGGATGAAGCTGACCCCCATCAGCAGCATCCCGAGCAGCGAGATGACGACGGTCACCCCGGCGAAGAAGACCGAGCGCCCGGCGGTGTCGATGGCGATGGTGACCGCCTCCC
Organism: Acidimicrobiales bacterium; assembly: GCA_036259055.1. Lineage (GTDB taxonomy): Bacteria > Actinomycetota > Acidimicrobiia > Acidimicrobiales > AC-14 > DASZJY01. Next base: position 8,507 of record DATACM010000120.1, read on the forward strand.
GAACGCCGTGGCCGAAGCGGAGCTGTTCCCGGTAGCGCGTCGCGATGAGCAGCGCGTAGTCGATGCCGACGCCGAGGCCGATCATGATGCCCAGGAACCTCGTGAACTCGGGGATCGCCAGCACGTTGCTGAGCAGGGTGACGAGGGTGGTCCCGATGCCGATGCCGAACAACGCCACCCCGACGGGGAGGCCCATGGCCAGCACCGAGCCGAAGGCGACGATGAGGATGACGACGGCGAAGGCCACGCCGAGGATCTCCGACGACGGCTGCTGGAACTCGGCAAAGATGGTGCCGCCCAGCTCTATGCGCAGACCCTCGATCCTCGGTGCCGCCTCGAGGATCTCCTCGCGGATGGCGGAGCCTCGCTCGGCGCTGACGTCGTCGGGGAGCTCGACGTTGGCGAAGGCGATCTTCCCCGCGTCAGGCCCTCTCGACCCGATCTGGTGGGCGCCGTCCTCCTCATAGGGGCTCTGCACTCGGCGGACGTCTTCGATGGTGGCAACCTTGTCGAAGAGCGCCTGCATCGCCTGGCGGACCGCCGGGTCCTGGACACCCTGGTCGGCGCGGTACACGATCGTGCCCAACCACCCCGTGCCCTGGCCCCCGAAGCTCCTCTCGAGGATGTCGAACCCCGTCCTCGACTCGACGTTGGGCAGGTCGAACTCGTCGCGGAACCCGCTTCCGGCGGCGCCGGAGAGCGCGCCGGCAAGCACCAGAAGGCCCACCCACAGTCCGACGACGAGCCTGCGACGGTCGTGGCACCAGGGACCGAGCTTTGCGAACACGACACCCTCCTCCTCGCCGAGCCCGCAGGTCCCCGGGCGTGATTGGATGGATCGTATGTTCAAATTCTGCGGGTCACAAGCATGAGCCCGCGGCGGTACCAGCTCGGTGCCCGTGCGACCGCGGTCTCCGAGACCCGCAGCCGAGTGATCGCCGCGGCGCGGGAGCTGTTCGTCGAGGGCGGCTTCTACCAAGCGAGCATGGAGGAGATCGCCCGGCGGGCCGACGTTGCCCGGGCGACCGTGTACCACCAGTTCGGCTCCAAGCTCGGCGTGTTCGAGGCGGTGATAGCCGACTTCGAGGACCGCGCCGGGCTCGACGCCTTGGTGACGGTGGTCGAGACTGCTCCGCCGCCGACGCTCCTGCGCGCCGCCATCACGGCCGGCTGCGCCTATTGGGCCACCGACCCCACCCTGGCGCGAAAGGCGATCGGTCTGGCCAGCATGCAGCCCGGGATCCAGGAGCTGCTCGACCACCACGACGCTGGCCGGCTGACGCTGCTGAACCGAATCGTCGACCGCCTTCTCGAGGCGGGTCTGCTCCGGGAAGGATGCTCGCCCGAGCACGCGATCGACCTCTTATGGGTGCTGACCAGCTTCGATGCCTACGACCTGTTGACCCGGGGGCGGAGTCTCCACGAGGCCGAGGCGGCGGCCACGCTGGTGACCATGGCCGAGGGCCAGCTGGGCGGCGAGCGCTGAGGTGACAAGTCCGAGGACGGCGAGCGCTCAACCCTGTTGTCCCCGGAGCCGGTCAGCCGCGAGCCGGAAGTACCGAGCGAGGTGCGCCATCCCGATCTCGTCCACCCATCCGGTCCGCAAGAAGTCCCGAGCCTCGCTCGCCGCTTGCCACTTCTCCGCGGAGTGAGGGTCGGGATGAGGTCCGGACTCAGGGAGATACCTCTCGTCAAGGCCAGCTTCTCGCAGGTCTCGGAGTAGAGCCAGGGCCTCGGCCGAGAAGGTCGCCGCCCACTTAGTCCGGGTCTCGGAGGCGTGGGCTTGCAGCTCGCGTCGACCTTCCGTCCCAGGGCTCGTCTCCACCCAACCACCGGCCGGCCGCTCTCGCTCGCCGATGAACCTCTCAATCTCCTGCCCCAGGTGGTCACATCGGTGGATCAGACTTCCAATGTCCGGACGCTCGCCGCCTGATCGCGCGTTCATGCCCAGACATCCTCGGGGCGCGGGCGCGGAGCGTCACCGCGTGAAGGAACGTCCGTTTGCGGAGGTCGCCACACGCGGTACGTCCTAGCCGCGACGAATGTGGAGGTGCAGCGATGGGAACGTCCGAACAGCGTTTCACCATCGGCGTGGAGGAGGAGTTCCTCCTCATCGATCCCAGAACTCGTCGGCTGCGCCCACAGGCGGACAAGGTGCTCCCGGAAGCGGAGAAGGAGGTGGGCGACCACGTCGACCCCGAGTTCAAGCTGTCCCAGGTGGAGACCAGCACTCCTCCGTGTGAGAGCCTCGATGAGCTGCGGACGGAGCTTGTGCAACTGCGGCGGGGAGTGATCGAGGCGGCCGAGCGGGCCGACAGCGTGGTGGGGGCGGCGGGGACGCACCCCTTCTCGCACAGGGGCGGCGGCGAGGTCACACCCAAAGAGTCCTACATCGGGCTCGAGCGGGAGTACCAGCGCCTGGCCAGGGAGAAGGTGATCTGCGGGTGCCATGTCCACGTGGGGGTGAGGGACCGAGAGGCCGCCGTCCAGGTCATGAACCGAGTACGGCCCTGGCTGTCGGCAATTCTGGCCCTGGCTGTCAACTCGCCCTTCTGGCTGGGCGAGGACACGGGGTACGGCAGCTTTCGCACCGAGGTCTGGCGCCGGTGGCCCACGGCAGGCACGCCGCACACCTTTGCGTCTTCAGAGGAGTACGACTCCTTTGTCGACCTGCTGCTCACCATCGGCAGCATCGACGACCCAGCCCGACTCTTTTGGGACGTCCGCCCTTCACCCCGCTTCGACACGCTCGAATACAGAGTCACCGACGTCGGGCTGAGCGTGGAGGACTCACTCACAGTCGCGGGGCTGGTACGCGCGCTTACCCAGACCTGCGACGGAGAAGTGGCCGATGACGCTCCCAGGTGCGAGCCCCGCCCCGAGCTGCTGAGGGAGGCGACCTGGCGGGCGGCCCGCTACGGGCTCGACGGGGACCTGATCGACGTGTCCCGCGGGCAGTCGGTGCCCGCCGTGGAGCTCGTGGAGGGCCTTCTCTCGTACCTGCGTCCCGTGCTCGAGGAGAACGGCGAGTGGGACGAGGTGTGCTCGCTCGTCGAGCACGTCATCGATCGTGGCCCGGGTGCAGCTCGTCAACGAAAGGCCTTCCGAGGGGCGGAGCGGTTGGAAGATGTGGTCGACCTCGTGGTGGAGGAGACCAAATCGGGCGTCGCGTAGGCGCGACGATTCGGTTTGGTGCGCAACCCCGCCGGTTACCTCACGGCGTCAATCAGCCCCTCCGTATCCCCAGCGGTGAACAGCAGGGGGTAGTCGGCACCGAGGACGCGCCGAGGTCATCTCTGGTGTTGCAGGTGCTGGTTGAGTCGCGCTGCTTGGCGCGTCTGATGGTCGCGTTCTGCGAGGTTGGGTGCGTTGCGAGCTGCGTTGGCATAAAGGCGGGCCGCGAGCTCGAGATCGCCGTTCTTCTCGTGGAGGTACGCGGCGACCGCTTCTCGCCGGGGGACGTGTTCGTCGACCTCGGCCAGTGCCGCCAGTCCTGCGGGCGCTCCGTCGGCCTCGCCGACTGCGACCGCACGATTGAGCCGGACGATCGGGGTGTCGGCGAACCGGAGTAGCTCGTCGTACCACTCCACGATCTGGACCCAGTCGGTCTCCTCGACACGCGGCGCGTCGGCATGGAGCGCGGCGATCGCCGCTTGGGCCTGGTATTCGCCGAGTTGATCGCGCCCGAGCGCCGCTTGTGCGATGTCGATTCCCTCGGCGATGAGCCCTCTGTCCCACTGGCTGCGGTCCTGGTCGGCGAGAGGCACGATGCTTCCGTCCGGTCGGGTGCGGCTGCGGCGGCGGGCATGGTGGAGGAGCATCAAGGCGAGCAACCCATGGACCTCGGGGTCGTCCACCAAGGCAGCCAACTGCCGGGTCAGTCGGATCGCCTCGGCCGCGAGATCGACGTCGCCGGAATAGCCCTCGTTGAAGACGAGGTACAGCACCCGCATCACCGTGCGCACGTCGCCGGGACGATCGACACCGGCCCGACTCACCACGCGCTTGGCCCGGCTGATGCGCTGCGCCATCGTGCGCTCGGGCACGAGGTAGGCCCGAGCGATCTGGCGTGTGGTGAGGCCACCCATGGCTCGCAGGGTCAACGCAACCGCCGACGACGACGTCAGGTCGGGGTGCGCGCACAGGAAGTAGAGACGGAGCGTGTCGTCGGCGCTCGGGATCGCGCCGGCCGGCGGTTCGGTGTCGAATCGGAGCTCTCGGTCGCGGCGCGCCGCGTCTGAGCGCGCCATGTCGAGGAAGGCTCTCCACGCGACGGTGATGAGCCACCCCGTGGGGTCGGCGGGCAACTCGTCCCCCCCACGCGGAGAGCGCCCGGATGAGCGCCTCTTGTACGGCGTCCTCGGCCGTCG
>DATACM010000121.1:0-10091 GCA_036259055.1 Acidimicrobiales bacterium
ACGTTGAGGAAGCGGTCGAGGTAGACGACGAGGGCGCCGTGCACCACGCCCCGGACCAGCTCGACCGACGGGTACCGGCGCAGCGCCTGGTGCAAGGCGTTGGCGGCGGTGAACCCGTGGTGGACCGAGTTCCAGTCGGAGAACTCGTTCTGGGTGTGGAAGCGGGTGATGCGCAGACCGGCGGCCAGGGCCAGGGCCCGACCCAGCTGCTCGCCGGTGGCGCCGACGGCCACCGCCGAGCACAGCGACTCGACGACCTCCTCGGGGTCGTCGGCCAACAGGCGCCAGCCCAGGGCGCTCACACCTCCGGGGTCGTCGAACGCCGCTGACGAACGCCCCGCCGCTCCCGTCGCCCAGAGCTCCGGCAGCCGCGCCTCGGTGCGCCGAACCAGCCCGGCCAGGTCGTGGGGATGGCGCCAGCGCCCGCCCTCCTCGGCCCGGGAGGCGCCGGCCGCCTGGTCGACGACGGTGGTGAGCACCTGGGGCGCGAGCTCCCACCCCAGCAGGTCGAGGGCCTCGAACGCCTTGTTGGTGAAGTCGAGGGTGTGCCCGCCGTCCAGGAAGACATGGTCGGTCAAGGCCGCGAACATCATCCGGGCGACGGCGTCCGGCGGGCGGCCGGAGTCGATGGCGGTCAACAACGTCCGCTCGGCCGCCGACCCCGACCGGGTCTCGATGAACCGCCGGTACCACGTGGCCAGGCGCCCGGTGGGCAGCGAGGCGGCGGCGCCGTCCGCCTCGAGGGGCGCCAGCGGGAAGGCGGGGGGGTGGTTGCGGGTGTCCCGGGAGACGAAGGCCAGGCCGTGGACCAACGCCAGTCCCCGGTCGTCGGGGTCGATCCACGGGAGGAGGTTGGCCATGGCCACCAGCACGGTGAGGCCGGCGCCCCAGCCCTCCCGGCGGTTGGCCGTGCCGAACTCGACGCCGACCCGCACGATCTCGGCCGGGTCGACGCCGGCCTCCAGCAGCCCCAGCACCGACTTGGCCGTCACGAGCGTCAGGCCCTGTTCGAGGCCCTCGCGGAGGCGGCGGCGCAGCTGCTCGGGGCGCGCGGGCGCGGGGTCGGCGACCACGAAGACCTCGCCGTCGTCGATCTCGACGGGGAAGGCCCGGCAGTCGTCGGCGAAGGGGTCGAGGGTGCCGCCGGTGGTGAGGTCGAAGCGGGCGTGGTGCCAGTGGCACGTGACCAGCCCCTCCTCCACCGTCCCCCGGTGGAGCGGGAAGCCCATGTGGGGGCAGCGGTCGTCGAGGGCGTAGGCGGTCCCGCCGTCCCAGAAGACGCAGACCCCGTGGCTGCCGGCCTTTCCCACCAGCCGGCCCTGGGCCCGCAGGTCCTCCAGGCTGCCGACCCGCACTCGCACGGCGACGGCCTCAGCCCGAGGCGGCCGGCCGGCGCGCCGCCGCCGCGCCGTCCATCTGGGCGAACAGCTCCTTCATGCCGCCCAGGGCGCCCAGCACGGCCGTGGCCTCGGTGGGCAGGATCAGCTTGGTCGCCTGCCCGTCGGCCAGGGCCTGCAGGGTCTCGAGGTACTTGACGGCGATGACGTCGGCCGACGCCCGGCCCTCGTGGATCGCCTCGTACACGCTGCGGATGGCGGCCGCCTCCCCCTCGGCCACCGCCTGCTGGCGGAACTTCTCCGCCTCGGCGGCGGTGCGGGTGGCGGCGGCATCGCCCTCGGCCTGCAGGACGGCCGCCTCTCGCAGGCCCTCGGCCTGGAGTATGGCGGACTGCTTCTCCCCCTCGGCCCGGGCGATGGCCGCTTCCCGCTCACCGGCGGCCTGGGTGACGAGCGCCCGCCGGGTGCGCTCGGCCTTCATCTGCTCGTGCATGGCGTGCATGACGTCGGCGGGCGGGTCGATGCGCTGGATCTCGACCCGTACGACCCGCGTGCCCCACTTGTCGGTGGCGTCGTCGAGGATGTCCCGCAGCTTCAAGTTGATCGTGTCGCGCGAGGTGAGGGCCTCGTCGAGCTGCATGTCGCCGATCACGTTGCGCAGGTTCGTCTGGGCCAGCTTGGTGACGGCCAGGTAGAAGTCGACGACGTTGTAGACGAGGCGCTGGGGGTCGGTGGCCTCGTAGTAGACGACGGCGTCGACCGACACCACCACGTTGTCGGACGTGATCACCTCCTGGGGAGGGACGTCGACGACCCGCTCCCGCATGTCGACGCGGACCATGCGGTCGACGAACGGCAGGATCAGGCGGAGCCCCGGCTCCTCGGTGGCGTGGTACTTCCCGAGCCGCTCGACCAGCCCCCGTTCGTAGGGGCGGATGATCTTGACCCCGCTGACCACCACCACGAACAGCACGAACCCGATGGCGGCGAGAACGATGATCAGGGCCACGGCCGGTCCTCCTTGGGAGCTGGCTCTGCGATGTCGGGGGGCGGCAGGGAGGACGGCTCCTCGAGCGGCAGGACCACCAGTCGGGTGCCGTCGACCCGGCTCACGAGGACGGTCGACCCCGAAGGGATGGGCACGCCGATCATGCTCTCGGCCCGCCACTCCTCCCGGTCGAGGCGGACGAGGCCGGTCTCGCCCGGGACGCCGGGGATGTCGCGCAGCACGTGGGCCTCGCGGCCGACCCAGCGGTTGGCGCCGATGGCGTGGCGCGGCGTGCGGCTGTCGAGGCGGCGCCGGAGCGGCCAGAGGATGGCGCTGGACGACGCCGAGACCACGACGAACACCAGCCAGTCGAGGGCAACCGGCAGCCCGAGGAAGGCGGCGACGGCGGCAGCCAGGGCGCCGACGGCGAAGGGCAGGAGGAAGAACGACCCCGCCACCGCGATCTCGCCCACGGTGAAGGCGACGGCCACGACCAGGAAGATCCATCGCCACGTGTCAGGCGAACTGACGTCCATCCCTCCGTCGACCTCCTCGGGAAACGGTACCAGCGAGGGGCTGGGAAGACGCCTCGGGGCACGGCGCCGCGACGGCCGGCGGTACTACTCTGCGGACGTTCACCTCGGTGAAGGAGGGCGGGTCTTGGCTCAGGCTGGCGCGGCGTCGGACGTGCTCTTCGAGCCCCTGCACTTCCGGAACCTGACGGTCAAGAACCGGGTGTTCCGCTCGAACATCTCCGGGCGCTTCGACAACTACGACGGGTCGGGCAGCCCGGTGCGGATCAACTGGGAGCTGAAGTTCGCCCGGGGCGGCGTCGGCGCCATCGTCTCGTCGTTCGTGCCGGTGACCGTGCAGGGGCGCATCGTGCCCAACTACGCCACCATCGACTCCGACGAGCGCATCCCGTTCTGGCGGGAGCTGGGCCGGCGGGTCCACGAGCACGACTGCCGCTTCATCATGCAGCTCAGCCACGCCGGGCGGCAGCGGGACATCGTCGGGGTCGACAACCCCCGCGGCATCGCCCCCACCAACGAGCCCGAGAGCGTGCACGGGCTGCGGGCCGACCCCATGACCCGGGAGGAGATCGCCCAGACGGTCAGGGCCTTCGGCGCCGGCGCGCGGCGGGCGCGGGAGGCGGGGCTCGACGGCGTGGAGCTGCACTCGGCCAACGGCTACCTGTTCACCCAGTTCCTCAGCTCGGCGATCAACGACCGCACGGACGAGTACGGCGGTTCGCTGGAGAACCGGGCCCGTTTCCTGCTCGAGGTCATCGGTGCCATCCGCCGGGAGGTGGGGGACGACTTCCACCTCCAGGCCAAGATCAGTGTGGGCGAGTACAACAACGCCCTCTTCCCGTGGGAGAAGCCGGGCAACTCCCTGCAGGAGAGCCTGCAGATCTGCCGGTGGGCGGAGGAGGCGGGGGTGGACGCCATCCACGTCTCCAGCGGCACGAGCTTCCCCCACCCCCGCAACCCGGCCGGCGACTTCCCCACAGACATCGCCAACCGGGTCTACGGCACGATGTTCTCGAGCGGGCGCTACACCTTCCGCAACCTCCTCATCTTCCGCACGTGGCCGCTCAACAAGCTGTGGCGCTGGTGGTGGACGCGGGCGCGGGGACCGGTGATCGAGGGCATCAACCTGCCTCTGTCCCGGGCGGTCAAGCGAGACGTCTCGGTGCCCGTCATCTGCACCGGCGGCTTCCAGACCGCGTCGGTCATACGACGGGCGATCGAGCAGGGCGACTGCGACGCGGTGTCCATCGCCCGGCCGCTCATCGCCAACAACGACCTGGTGAACCTCTTCGCCGCCGGCCACGACCGCGCCCCGCGGCCGTGCACCTACTGCAACCGGTGCCTCATGAACGTCCTCGTGCACCCGCTGGGCTGCTACGAGGAGAAGCGGTTCGACTCCCGTGAGCAGATGATCGAGCAGGTGATGTCCGTCTACGACCCTCCGGTGTTCAGTGGAGGTGGCAAGGCGTGATGCGCAAAGTCGGCATCGGCCTCACCGGGCTCGCCCTCGCCGTCGTCCTCGCCGCCGGCATCGGCGCCGTCCTGCTCCTCACCCACGACGTGCCCGAGACCCACGACGACATCCAGGAGCACTTCAAGTACGGGTCGATCGGGGCCGAGGCGAGGGCGGGCGTCCCCGACCGCATCTGGTACGTGCTGCCGACGGTGTTCGCCGACCTTCTCCCTCCGGGAACCGGCCAGGGCTACGAGCGGTTCGGGTTCATCTACGAGCCGGGGCACCGCCGGCCCATCGGCACGAGCCACCGAGAGGTCCCCCTGGGGATGGTGGGCGTCAACTGCGCGGTGTGCCACGTCAGCACGGTGCGCGACGGCCCCGGTGCCCCGCCCCGCATCGTCCTCGGGATGCCGGCCAACCAGTTCGACCTGCGGGCCTACGTCCAGTTCCTCCGCAACGCCGGCCGCGACCCTCGCTTCAACGCCGACACCCTGCTCGAGGCGATCCGCGCCGACGGCGGCCTCCCGTGGTGGCAGTCGCTCGTCTACCGCTGGTTCGTCATCCCCCGCACCGAGAAGGCCCTGAAGGAGCTCGACGTCGACTTCAACTGGATGGACCGCCAGCCGCCCTGGGGCCCGGGCCGGGTCGACACCTTCAACCCGTACAAGGAGCTCCTGGGCTTCGACATGTCCAGGGACGACACGGTGGGCACGAGCGACCTGCCCACCATCTGGAACCAGGGGCAGCGGGAGGGGCTGTACCTGCACTGGGACGGGAACAACAGCTCCCTCTCCGAGCGCAACAAGAGCGCCGCCATCGGGGCGGGCGCCTCCGACGACTCGCTCGACCTCGAGTCGATGGAGCGCATCGAGAGATGGATCCTCGACTTCCCGCCTCCTCCCTTCCCGCCCAACCAGATCGACCGGGCCCGGGCCGACCTCGGCGCCCGGCTGTACGCTCGCGAGTGCGCCTCGTGCCACGACTTCGGGGCGCCCCGGGTCGGCCAGGTCACCCCGCTGCCCGAGATCGGCACCGACCCGGAACGGGTGCGATCGTTCACGCCCGAGCTGGTGGAGAAGATGAACACCATCGGCGAGGGCAAGCCGTGGCAGTTCACCCATTTCCGCAAGACCGACGGCTACGCCAACATGCCCCTCGACGGGGTGTGGCTGCGCGCGCCGTACCTGCACAACGGGAGCGTGCCGACCTTGCGCGCCCTGTTGTTCCCCGGTGAGCGGCCATCGGTGTTCTACCGGGGCTACGACGTGTACGACTACCGGAACGTGGGGTTCGTCTCCACCGGGCCCGACGCCGAGCGGGTCGGGTTCCGCTACGACACGTCGTTGCGGGGCAACGCCAACACCGGCCACCTCTACGGCACCCAGCTCACCCGGGCCGAGAGGGAGGCGATACTCGAGTACCTGAAGACGAGGTAGCGCCGCCGGGCGTCGGCAGGACGGTGGCGGTGACGACGACGGAACGCTACTGGTCCCGCTCAGGTCGGTCGTTCTTTGGAGAGTTGACCACCCATACGGTCGTCAACTCTCCAGAGAAGGCGCGCCGGCGGAGGCGGTCGGTCGGTGGGCGAGGGGGGACTTGAACCCCCACGGGGTTTCCCCCACAGGAACCTGAATCCTGTGCGCCGACCGCCGTGGCGGGCCGCCTACCAGCCACGTGGCCACAAAAGCGCAGGTCAAAGCCCCTGCTGCGTTGACCGGGACTCGCCGCAACTGACCGAGAGTGGCCACAATCTCGTGTCCTCGGGGTGTCCCGCGTGTCCAATCTGTGTCCTGTCCGGTCCTCACCGCGTCGGCCGAGCGCACGGCTTCGCCACCTACTCCGCGCCCCCGGCGCCGCTGGGCACCGAGCCCTGGTCCTCTCTCTGCCGACCGCTCCAGCCGCCTTTAGCAGCTGTTCTCGCTACTGTCCCCGCCCGATGCCGGCGGCCTTCAGCACTCGGGGTGCCACACCTATCGACCGCCAAGCCTCGTAGGTCAGACCCTTTCGCTCGCCGTACGCGGCCGCCACCTCGATGAAAGCCGCCTCCAGTTCATCGAGGTCCTCATCGTTCCCGCCGGCTGTGCCCAGCTCCTGCTCGAGGTCCATCCGCTCCTGGGCGAGGTGGAGCCTGGTCAAGGGGTCCGCTGCCAGAAGCTGCTCGTCGATGGCAGCGAGACGTTTGGCGATGCTCTCGGGTGTCCTCCGGCGACCTCGCTTCGGGCGGTGGGACTCGAGCGCCTCGAGGTACCGCCGCACCAGCCGTCCCTGCTCTCGTCCCTCCGCCAAGGCCGCCTTGTCCTCGTCGCTCATCGTCCGCTGCTGCTTCTTCGCCGCCGTGGCCTTCTTGGCCATAGCCGTCCTCTCCGGGTTCCGTTGCCTGGTACTGCGATCATTCCAGAGGAGAGGAGGGCACCGGCGTCTTTCGCCGCGAAGGTTGTTCGCTTGCGCCGTGAAGGGCAGGGGTGGTGACCTCGACCCCGCATTCGGCTACCTGGACCCGCTCGACGAGCCGCACATTCGGGGACGGCGCTGCGCTCGCCACGCAGATCGCCGACTCGGTCGCGTGTCGAGCGCGCATGCGAACTCTCGCACTCGCGGGAGTTTGCTGAGCCTCTACCAGCACCTATGGAATGTCCGACTGTTGGCGCCGCCCGCCCTGGCTCGTCCCATGGCTCAGGCGGCAGGGTCAGGCGCGTAGACGAAACGCTCGTCTCCATCGGACAGTTCGCCGGCTTGACCTGGCTGCCGCCCAAGGCGCTCCACCTGTACCAGTACCGGGGCCTCCTCGAGCCCGCAGCTCGCTGATGTCGCGCAGTCGACGCCGGAGGAGTAGAGCGGGTCGTGGGTCCGCACCTCTGGCCAGTGGGCTTGGACCGAGCACGTGGCGTCGCCGTCGCGGTAGCACCACGGGCAGAAGCGGGCCGGGGCCTCAGCCGGCGCCCCGTAGGGGAAGGCGGCGACCGAGGTTGGGGTGGACCGGGGGGGCCATCCTCACGCGCCCTGGCGGAACGGTTGGGGCCGGCGGGCCAGCCGCTCGTCGTCGTGGCGGGCCAGCAGGGCCTGGTGAATGCGCTGGAACTCGGGCTGAGCCGGCGCAGCTGCGAGGTCGACGCCGGCGGGATGCGGCGGCGCACGGCGTAGGTGTCGTCGGTGTCGAAGCGGGCCAGGCCGAACACGGCCAGGCGGCGCAGCGTGCGACACACCGGGGCGTGGTGGGCCGTGCCGGCGCCAAGGCCCAGGGCGTGGGCGAAATCGGCGACGTCGAGGGTGTAGCCGTCGGGGCGGTGGATGAGCGTGCCCGCCATGCGCCGCCACGCCAGGATGGCTGAGGGGCCGAGGGTCGGCGTCCACACCAGCTCGCTGTAGGGGTCGTGGGGCAGGAACCCCAGGGCGTCGACGACCGGGTCGGGCCACGCCACGACGGTGAGCTGGGCGGGGATAGGCGTGTCGGTGGTGCGCATGTCTGCCTCCTGTTGGCGAGTCCCGCGAGCTCCTCTCGGGGATGTCCCTCACCCAGCGACCCCGGGGCCAGGGTCAAGGCCGCAGAGCGCAGCGCCCGCAGCGAAGTCGAGGCGGGGGTCCGGGGGCGCCAGCCCCTGGGAAAGACGAGACGCGCCCCGCAGGGGCGGCGGGCCTCGACTGCAGCGAGGGTGCGGAGCGTGCCTTGACGCAGTGACTCCGTCCCCTTTGTGCCACTCACCGATGACGGTGGCCCCGGGGTTGCTACGAGCAGGCCTTCCTCAGCGCCCGCCGGCCCGTCAGGGCCGAATCGCGGGCGCAGCAAGCAGAGCCTGCGAGGTGAGAGACCCCCGAGAGAAAAACCTGGTACCTGAGGAGGGGGGCGGGAGCGGAGCGACCAGGGGGAGGCCGGCGGCGGCCGCCCCCCATGGGCCCGTCAGGCCCATCCGAGGTCACGCCCGGGTGGCGCTGTCAACCCCCTCTTGACCCGACGAGGAGGGGGTTGCGTCAGCGCCGCCGGAGGGCCTTGCGCGACGCCTCGCAGGCCAGGCAGGGCCGTCCCGGGTTTTCGCGGTCGTGGATGACACAGCACGGAGGTGCGGGGCCGAATTCGTCGCCCCGCCAGCTGTCGTCACCGCAGATGCGGCACTTGCCCACCGGCGGCGGCTCGGGGGAAGTGGGGCCGGGCGGCGACCGGCTCATGCCCCCACCGCCAGCCCCTCGTCCTCGGGCGGGGCCATGGCCGCCAGCACGGTCTGGGCGGTGGTGACGACTCGTTCGGCAGTGCGCCGGATGCGTTCCACGTGGCCGCCGGCCCACCCGGCGACGTAGGCCAGGCTGTAGGACGCGGTGTCGATCCCGAGGGCGTTGCAGACGACGAAGGCCACGCTCTCGGCCTCGATCTCGGCCAGGTCCCGGTCGGTGATGATCCGGGAGGCGTCGTGGAGACAGACGTGGGCCAGCTCGTGGCACAGCGTCTTGTCCGCTTGGCGCCCGCTCAGGTGCTCGCCGATCACCACGGTGCGCTCGACGAAGTTGGTGGAGCCGTTGGCCGGACCGCAGTCGCCCCGGGACAGGGCGAAGCCGGCGGAGGCAACCTGGGTGGCCAGGGCACCGCCGTCACCGCCTGGTTGGCCAGGCGAATGGCGTGGAACTTGTCGATGGTGATGCGGGCGTGGGGGAGGGCCTCGGGCTCGGCCGCGTTGTAGCCGGCGTAGGGGTCAAGGGCGACTTCGACGATGGCGGCCCGGGCGTCCTCGCTCAGCGCCGCCAACCAGTCGCTGACCAGGGACTTCGAGCGTCCTTCGACCAGGTCGACGAGCCTGCCCGTGTCCAAGTCGACGAAGCCGGTGGCGAAGCGGCCCGGGCGGCGGAAGCTGGTCTCGTCGATGCCGAGGCGCCGCAGCGTCGGCGGCGTGGAGCGGGCCAGCGCCGCCTCGATGGCTGCCTGCACCGCCCGCCACACGGTGCGCCAGCCCAGCCCCGTGCTCGGCCGCCACCTCTGCCACTGACCGACAGCGTGCCGCCTTCGCCACCAGCGCCCGCAGCCGCTCGGTCAGCCGGCCGCGGGGCGCCACCTGCTCGGGCGCCTGCTGGGTGAAGGTCTTGGTTGGGCAGAACTCCTCGTCGCAGCGCAGCCGCCGCTTGCGCCAGAACACCCGGACCTTGCGTCGCCCGCCGGCGCGTCGGCGAGCCGCACCACCGGTCGCTGCTTGACCCGCCCCGAGAACGTCCCGCAGCCGGGGGCAGGGTGCCTCCTCTCGCTCGAGCTCCACGAGGACGTTCACGCTGCCGTCGTGCTCGTCTACCGCCAGGACGCGAAAGCCAGCCATGCCGAACGGCGTGCTTGTACGTTCATCTCCCACCCGGGGGCCTCCTGATCTCTGCTTGGTGACAGAGCCAGGGTGATGGGGTCCCCCGGGTCCGAATGGTGGATGCTGCGTACCGGTCCGGCTGCCCGCCCAAATCAGTAGAAGGTCAAAACGGCTCACGCGAGGAGGTGGCCATAAGTTGACAGAGCGAGCCCCGATGATCCCTATTGCGTTCGAGCGTGCGGGTGCCGTCCCCGCCGAACCTGCAAAGATGAGCGGGTTCGCAAATCCCTAGCGAGGAGGCGCCCAGGTGGCCACCGAGGACGAAGTCCGACAGGCATCCGACCGGTTCTATGCAGCCCTCGGCAGCATGCTGAATGGCGATGCGAGGCCCATGGCCGATGTGTGGGCCCATGATCCGGCCGTCTCGACGATGCATCCGCTCGGAGGCCGAGAAGTGGGCTGGGATGCCGTCCGTGCATCATGGGAGGGCGCAGCGGAGGCCTT
>DATACM010000122.1:0-4102 GCA_036259055.1 Acidimicrobiales bacterium
CATGGCCCGGCGGAAGCTCACCCGTCCGGCCAGCTGGTCGGCGACGCCCTGGGCGATGAGGGCGGCGTCGAGCTCGGGCTGCTTGATCTCCTGGATGTTGAGCTGGATCTTGGCGTTGTTGGTCATCTTGGCCAGGTCGGCGCGGAGGCGGTCGGCCTCCGCCCCCCGGCGGCCGATGACGATGCCCGGGCGGGCGGTGTGCACGTCGACCCGCAGGCGGTCGCGCGTGCGCTCGATCTCGATGCGGCTGATGGCGGCATGCGGGAGCTGTCGCATGAGGTAGTCGCGGATCTTCCAGTCCTCGACCAGGTAGTCGGTGTACTCCCGCGTGCTGAACCACCGGGACTTCCAGTCGGTGGTGACCCCGAGGCGGAACCCGTACGGATTGACCTTCTGACCCATCTAGCTCTGCTCCTCATCGGTGTCGGCCGCGCCGCTGTCGGGGGCCTCGGCGGTCTCCTCGGGCGGTGTCTCGGCGGTCTCCTCGGGCGGTGTCTCGGCGGTCTCCTCGGCGTCGGTGGTCCGTGCCGCGTCGGCCGCCGGCTCCTCCTCCACCGCCAGTTCGGCTGCGGCCCGCTCGGCGGGTGCCTCGGCGGCGGCCCGGCGGCGGCGGGCCCGGCCACCCTCGTCCTGGGCCGCCCGGCGGCGGCGCTCGGTGACCGCACCGGGGCGCTGCTCCCGTCGGCGGGAGAGCTCCGACTCGGGCAGGCGGCTGACGATCACCGTGATGTGGCAGGTCCGCTTGCGGATGCGGGTGGCCCGGCCGCGTGCCCGGGGCCGCCACCGCTTGAGCGTGGGGCCCTCGTCGGCGAAGCACGCGGACACGAAAAGCTCGTCGGACACCACCTGCTCGTTGTGCTCGGCGTTGGCAACGGCCGAGTCGAGCACCTTGGCCACCAACCGGGCGGCGTCACGCTCCGAGAAGCGGAGGATCTCGTGGGCCCGCTCAACGTGGTGACCGCGGACGAGGTCGAGCACCTCGCGCACCTTGTACGGCGACACCCGCACGTACTTGGCGACCGCCTTGGCGCTGACGCCCGCCGAGGGTGCCGGGCGGGAGCGCGCCGAATGGCGGTTCCGCAGCACCGGGCGCTCGTTGAGCTTCGGACCGGGCACGCCTATCGCCTCCCCGCCCGCTCCTGGCCGGCGTGGTAGCGGAACGTCCGTGTGAGGGCGAACTCGCCCAGCTTGTGCCCCACCATCGACTCGGTGATGTACACGGGCACGTGCTTGCGGCCGTCGTGGACGGCCAGCGTGTGGCCGACCATGTCGGGGATGATCGTCGAGCGGCGCGACCAGGTCTTGATGACCCGCTTCTCGCCCCTCGAGTTGAGGTCGTCGATCTTCTTGAGCAGGTGCTCGTCTACGAACGGCCCCTTCTTCAGGCTGCGTGCCACGATGTACCTCTCACCGGCGGGCGCCGCGTGACCGGCGGCGACGGATGATCAGCTGCTGGGACGGCTTGGTGGTGTCCCGGGTGCGGCCCTCGGCCTTGCCCCAGGGCGACACCGGGTGGCGGCCGCCCGACGACTTGCCCTCACCGCCGCCCAGGGGGTGGTCGACCGGGTTCATGGCGACGCCACGCGTCTGAGGGCGCACGCCCTTCCACCGGTTGCGCCCCGCCTTGCCCATCGACACCAGCTCCGCCTCGGGGTTGCCGACCTCGCCGACGGTGGCCCGGCAGTCGATCGGCACCCGCCGCATCTCGGTGCTGGGCAGGCGGAGGGTGGCGAAGTCGCCCTCCTTGGCCACCAGCTGGATGCTGGCCCCCGCACCCCGGCCTATGCGGCCGCCGGCGCCCGGCTTGAGCTCGACGTTGTGCACGGTGGTCCCCACGGGGATGTAGCGAAGCGGGAGGGCGTTCCCCGGTCGGATCTCCGCCTTCTGGCCGCTCTGCAGGATGTCGCCGACCTTCACTCGGGCGGGGGCGAGGATGTAGCGCTTCTCCCCGTCCACGTAGTGGAGCAACGCGATGCGGGCGTTGCGGTTGGGGTCGCGCTCGATGGCGGCCACCTTGGCGGGCACGCCGTCCTTGTCCCGCTTGAAGTCGATGATGCGATAGCGCCGCTTGTGGCCGCCGCCCCGGTGGCGGGCGGTCATGCGCCCGTAGTTGTTGCGCCCACCCGAGGCCGGCCGGGGCGCGAGCAGCGACTTCTCCGGCTCCGACTTGGTGACCTCCGAGTAGTCGGAGACGGTCTGGAACCGGCGGCCGGCGCTGGTGGGGTTGCGCTTGCGGAGAGGCATTGGGACGTCCTAGGTCTCGAACAGGTCGATGCGGGCGCCGGGGGCCAGGGTGACGATGGCCCGCTTGGTGTCGGGGCGGGTGCCGAACGTGAACTGGCGGCGGTTGCGCTTGCGCTTGCCCTTGCGGTTGAGCGTGTTCACCTTCTCGACCCGCACGTTGAAGATGGACTCGACCGCGTCGCGGATCTCGATCTTCGAGGCGCGGGAGTCGACGACGAAGGTGTAGACGCCATTGTCGAGCAGGGCGTAGGACTTCTCGCTGACGACGGGACGGATGACGATGTCGCGAGGCTCCTTCACTGGTAGTCACCTCGCACCGGCATCTCCCAGTCGTGCTCGTCGGCGGCGGCGCCCGGCGGTGCCGCGGGTTGAGCCGGCGGCCCAACCGCGCCATCGGCCGCCGGGGCCTCGGCGCCCGGAAGGGTGGACCGGGTGAACACCACCCAGTCGCTGCACAGCACGTCGTAGGCGTTGAGCTCCGAGACCGCCAGCACGTGGATGTCGGGCAGGTTGCGGAACGACAGGGCGGCGTTGATGTCATCCGGACCGAGCACGATAAGCACCCGGCCGTCGAGCTCCAGGGCGGCCAGCGCCGCCTTGGCCTCTTTGGTACGGGGGGCGTCGAACGTCCATGAGTCCACGACGACGATCCTGCCCTCGGCGGCCCGGTCGGAGAGGGCGGAACGCAGCGCCAGCTGGACCATCTTCTTGGGGGTGCGCTGGCGGTAGCTGCGGGGCTTGGGACCGAGGGCGACGCCGCCGCCCCTCCAGTGGGGCGCGCGGACCGAGCCCTGGCGCGCCCGCCCCGAGCCCTTCTGGCGCCATGGCTTGCGGCCGCCGCCGGTGACCTCGGCGCGGGTGAGCGTGCTCTGCGAGCCGGACCGGGCGGCCGCCAGCTGGGCGGTGACGACCTGGTGCATCACCGCCACGTTGGGCGTGACCTCGAAGACGCCCGGGTCCAGGGTGACCGAGCCGGCCGGCTCGCCCGATGGCTGACGCACGTCGACGGTGGCCACGGTTACACGGCCTCCCGGCGCATCCGCTTGGCCTTGACCGCCTCGCGGATCAGCACCAGCCCGCCCCGCGGACCGGGAACCGCCCCCTTGAGCAACACCAGCTCGCGCTCGGGGTCGGCCTGGACCACCTCGAGGTTGAGGGTCGTCACCCGCTCGGCGCCCATGCGGCCCGCCATGCGGGTGCCCTTGAAGACCCGTGAGGGTGTGGCGCAGGCGCCGATGGCGCCGGGGGCCCGGTGGACCTTGTGGGCGCCGTGGGCGCCGCCCAACCCGCTGAAGTTGTGGCGTTGCATGACGCCGCTGAAGCCCTTGCCCCTGCTGACGGCGGTGACGTCCACCCGCTCGCCCGCCGCCCACAGGTCGGCGGTGAGCTCCTCACCCACGCGGTAGCCGGCGGTGTCGTCCAGCCGCAGCTCGACGAGATGCCTGCCCGGCTCGACCCCGGCCTTGGCGAAGTGCCCCGCCTCCGGCTTGGTGAGGCGCGACGGCTTGGTGAACCCGGTCGTCACCTGGAGGGCGCTGTAGCCGTCGGACTCGGGCGTCTTCACCTGCACGACCCGGCAGGGCGCGACGCGCACGACGGTCACCGGGATGGCCCGGTTCTGGTCGTCCCAGACCTGGGTCATGCCGACCTTCTCGCCGACGATCGCTTTGGATGCCATCTGTGGTGTGTCGCCTCGGGCCTCACGCGAACGCTCCGCACGGGAGTCGAATCCCGGCGGAGCGACGGATGGATTGTGCCTCGGGGTACCGGCAGAGGACGGCCACCGAGGACGTCGAACTGGGGTGACGGAGCACGAAGCTCCCTGACAGGCGGAGTATAGCGGCCAACGTCGGGGGCT
>DATACM010000123.1:0-1584 GCA_036259055.1 Acidimicrobiales bacterium
AACTCGCGCTCCCTGGTCAGCGAGCGAATCTGCTCGCTGAGTCTGATCAGTTGCGCCTGGCCCTGTGGCCCCGCGGCGTGCCCCTCCAGCTGGTGCGCCCAAGCCAACCTCAGCCTCTTCACGGTCCGACGGGCCCACCTCGAGCTGTTCGGACGTTGGATGGAGGAGACCGGCCGCATGCGCTCGACGGTCGCCCGACGACTGTCCACCCTGGCCAGCTTCTACCGCTACTGCGAAGAGGAAGGCCTCATCGACCACAACAACCCCGCCCTCAATGTCCGCCGGCCGAAGCTCGACTATGAGTCCCGCACCCTCGGCCTCGACCGCAACGAACTCGGCGCCTTCCTCGTCCAGGCCGGCCTCGGGTCGCCCCGTGACCATGCGTTGGCGTCGCTTCTGGCGCTCAACGGACTGCGCATCTCCGAGGCCCTGGGCGCCGACATCGAAGATCTCGACTTCGAGCGGGGACACCGAACGCTCAAGATCGTGCGCAAGGGCGGGAAACACACCATCGTCCCCCTCGCGCCCCGGACGTCGCGAGCGCTCGACCTCTACGTCGGCGACAGGACGACGGGACCGATCTTCTTGGGGGAGAAGGGCGGGCGTATGGACCGCTACGCTGCCGACCGCACCGTGAAGCGCCTGGCCGCCGAGCGGGGATCGCCAAGCGAATCAGTCCCCACAGCCTCCGGCATTCCTTCATCACCGCCGCCCTCGACGCCGGCGTGCCGCTGCGAGACGTGCAGGAGGCAGCCAGCCACGCCGATCCGAGGACCACCATGCGCTACGACCGGGGTCGGCAATCTCTCGATCGCCATGCGACCTACATCGTGGCGACGTTCCTGGCCGGCGCCTCACGGTAAGGCCTCAACCGCCTGTCGATACCGAGCGGGAATAACGGCTCCTCGCGATGAAACGGGGAGCGTGACGCGACACGCCGCCTCCCATATGGGCTGACCATCCACCACTCGCGCCGAGGGGCCTCCGATTCTTGCGGCTGACCAAAGCAAGCAAGAGTCGAGGAGGCCCCCGGTGGGATTCGAGAGTAGCGAGAGCGCCGTCGCGCTCGTGGGCATGGCCGGCTTCCGCCTGCTGGCGGCGGCGGAGGTCGACGGTGAGCTGCACCAGCTGGTGGAGACGACGGCCACCGTCGTCGGGTGCCCGGAGTGCGGAACGCGGGCGCTGTCGAAGGGGCGCCGGGAGATACGGGTGCGGGACCTTCCCGCCGGCGGACGCCGGGTCGTGATCGTGTGGCGCAAGCGCATCTGGCGGTGTCCCGACGCCGACTGCGACGTGTCCACGTGGACCGAGCAGACCGACGCCATCGCCTCTCGGGCGTCGATGACCGAGCGGGCCCGGGCCGAGGCGTGCCGCCAGGTGGGTCACCAGAACCGCTCGGTGGCCTGTGTGGCCCGGGACTTCGGCGTGGGGTGGGCGACGGTGATGGCGGCGGTGGAGGACTACGGGCGGCCGCTGGTCGACGACGCCCGCCGCACGGCCGACACCCGGGCGCTGGGTCTCGATGAGGTGGCGTTCCTGCGGGCCAACGCCCGTCGCCACACCACCTTCGCCACCAACTTCGTT
>DATACM010000124.1:0-3171 GCA_036259055.1 Acidimicrobiales bacterium
CCCGATCGACTCGACCTGCTCGGCCCGCTCCCCGACGAAGTCCGTGTGGTCGACGCGCTGGAAGACGCGACCGTCGCCCTGGTGTTCGCCGACGACGCCGAGTCGCTGCGCAAGACCCTCGACCCCGCAGGCGAGCGCCTCGCCCGGACGGACGTCGTCTGGGTGGCGTACCCGAAGGGCAACCGGACCGACGTCAACCGGGACACGCTCTGGCCCATCGTGGCCGAGCACGGGATGCGGCCGATCACCCAGGTGGCCGTCGACGACGTCTGGTCGGCGCTGCGCTTCCGTCCGCCGAAGCCGGGCGAGGCGCAGTTCTCCGGCGGGCGGTGAACGGGCGCCTCGCCCTCGCCTACTTCAGGACGAGGTCGTCGCCGGCGACGTCGACGCGGACGGTGTCGCCCTCGGCGTAGCGACCCTCCAGGAGCGCCAGCGCCAGCGGGTCGGCGATGTGGCGCTGGATGACCCGCTTGAGGGGCCGGGCGCCGTAAGCAGGGTCGTAGCCAGACCTGGCCAGCCAGGCCACCGCCTCCTCGCTCACGTCCAGCGACAGCCGCCGGCCGGCCAGCCGCTTCTCCAGCTGCTGGAGCTGGATCCCGACGATGCGGGCGATGTCGTCCTCGGTGAGGGGGCGGAAGCGCACGATCTCGTCGATGCGGTTGATGAACTCGGGCCGGAAGAACTGCTCGGGCTCGACCGCCAGGTTCGACGTCATGATGAGGACGACGTTGGAGAAGTCGACGGTGCGGCCCTGGCCGTCGGTGAGGCGGCCGTCGTCGAGCAGCTGCAGGAGGACGTTGAAGACCTCGGTGTGGGCCTTCTCGATCTCGTCCAGCAGCACGACCGCGTAGGGGCGCCGGCGGACGGCCTCGGTCAGCTGGCCGCCCTCGTCGTAGCCGACGTAGCCGGGAGGCGCCCCGATCAGGCGGCTGACGGTGTGCTTCTCCTGGTACTCGCTCATGTCGATGCGGACCATGGCCCGCTCGTCGTCGAACAGGAAGTCGGCCAGCGTGCGGGCCAGCTCCGTCTTGCCCACACCGGTGGGCCCGAGGAACAGGAACGAGCCGATGGGCCGGTGCGGGTCGGACAGGCCCGAGCGGCTGCGGCGGATGGCGTTGGCCACCGCCGACACGGCCTGGTCCTGGCCGACCACCCGCTCGTGCAGGACCTCCTCCATGCGCACGAGCTTCTGGACCTCCCCCTCGAGCAGCCGCGACACGGGGATCCCGGTCCACTTGCTCACGACCTCGGCGACGTCCTCCTCGTCGACCTCCTCCTTGAGCATCTTCTGGGTCGACTGCAGGACGGCGAGGGCGTCGGTGGCCTCGGCCACGTGGCGCTCGAGCTCGGGGACCCGGCCGTAGCGGATCTCCGCGGCGGTGGCCAGGTCGCCGGCGTTGGAGACACGCTCGGCCTCGGCCTTGGCCGCCTCGAGCTCCTCCTTCAGAGAGCGGATGCGGCCGATGGCGTCCTTCTCCGACTCCCAGTGGGCCTTCATCGCGGTGGACTGCTCCCGCAGGTTGGCCAGCTCTCCGTCGAGGGCCTCGAGGCGCTCACGGCTGGGGGCGTCGGTCTCCTTCTCCAGGGCCACTCGCTCGATCTCCAGCTGGCGGATGCGGCGCTCGACGACATCGATCTCGGTGGGCAGCGAGTCGATCTCGATGCGCAGGCGGCTGGCCGCCTCGTCGATCAGGTCGATGGCCTTGTCGGGCATGAACCGGCCGGTGAGGTAGCGGTCACCGAGGATGGCGGCGGCGACGAGGGCGGCGTCCTGGATGCGCACCCCGTGGTGCACCTCGTAGCGCTCCTTGAGCCCCCGCAGGATGGCGATGGTGTCCTCGACGGACGGCTCGCCCACGTACACCGGCTGGAAGCGCCGCTCGAGGGCGGCGTCCTTCTCGACGTGCTTGCGGTACTCGTCGAGGGTGGTGGCGCCGATCATGCGCAGCTCGCCCCGGGCGAGCATGGGCTTGAGCATGTTGGAGGCGTCCATGGCCCCCTCCGCCGCGCCCGCGCCGACGACCGTGTGCATCTCGTCGATGAACGTGATGACCTCGCCCTGGGCGTCGGCGATCTCCTTGAGGACGGCCTTCAGCCGCTCCTCGAACTCGCCCCGGTACTTGGAGCCGGCGACCATGGAGCCGAGGTCGAGGGCGACGATGCGGCGGTTGCGCAGGCTCTCGGGGACGTCGCCCTCGACGATGCGCCGGGCCAGCCCCTCGACGATGGCGGTCTTGCCCACGCCCGGCTCGCCGATGAGCACCGGGTTGTTCTTGGTGCGGCGGGACAGCACCTGGACGACCCGGCGGATCTCCTCGTCCCGGCCGATGACGGGGTCGAGCTTGCCCTGGCGGGCCATCTCGGTGAGGTCGCGCCCGAAGCGCTCCAGGGCCTGGTAGGCCTCCTCGGGGTTCTGGGAGGTGACCCGGTGGCTGCCCCGCACGTCACGCAGCACCTCGAGGAGGCGCTCACGGTCGACGCCGACGAGGGCGGCGGTGTCGCCGGTGGAGGCCAGGGCGAGGAGCAGGTGCTCGGTGGAGAGGTACTCGTCCTTGAGGTTCTCGCGCTCGCCGTCGGCCACCTCGACCAGCTGCCGGGCGGCCCGGCCCAGCTGCGGCTCGGCGCCGCCGTAGGCCTTGGGCAGGCCGGCGAGCCGGTCCTCCAACCGGTTGCGAACGGTGGTCGGGACGACGCCTGCCCGCTCGAGGGTGGGCAGCACGACGCCGTCCTGCTGGCCCAAGAGGGCGGCCAGGAGGTGGAGGGGCGTCAGCTCCGGGTGGTTGCGCTGCCGCGCCTGGTCGAGGGCGGCGGCGAACGCCTCCTGCGTCTTCAGCGTCCAGCGGTTGGGGTCGAAGGCCATGCTCTCCCTCGTGTTGTGCGATCAGAAAACTTGATAGCATCATTGTCAACGTTCCCCGGCACCAGGAGCATTCCCCGCGGCGGAAGTTCGGAAGCCTCAGCGGGGGCGCCACCGGCGCCAGGCCCGTTCCGCCTTGTTCCTCCCCGGTGCCGCCTCGGGAAGGGGGCGGGACGGCGGTTCTGGCCCGTCGGCGTCGTCCTCGGGCGGCTTCCCCGGAGGGACGGCGGGGGCCTCGTCGGACGGCGGCTCGCCGGGCGGCGGCCCGCCGGGCGGCGGCTCGTCGGCCGGGGTGGCGGCGGGGGCGGCCTCGG
>DATACM010000125.1:0-2002 GCA_036259055.1 Acidimicrobiales bacterium
AGAGGGAACCTGGCCGCCGATGTTCAGGGGCGTGGCGCTCCCGGACACCCGGTCGACGTCCGCGAACGCCGGGCCCGTCGTCCCGCTGACGATGGCCATCACCATCGCCACTACTGCGCCGAGGGCCAGGATGGGCCTCCGCCGCCGCCGCACCACAGGTGCAGTCCCGTCGGTCATTGTGTGGTCCTCCGATCACACGCACTCGTATGTTCCCGCCCCGCCCCGAGCGGACCGCCGCACAGTAGCCGCCGGCCTCGGCAATTTCCAACATCGGTGGGGGTCAGCCGCCGGTGACTTCTCCCGCCGTCTCCCGCTGCTCGACGTCGAACGACCATAGCTCACTCTGGGTGGCGACAGGGCCACTCTGCCCCTGGGCGTGCGCGTGGCCCTGGGTGAACGCCCGCGACTCCATCCACGCAGTGAAGGCCGCCTCGTCCCGCCAGCGGGTGTACACGAGCCAGGTGGCGCGGTCGTCGGTGGGGCGGAGGAGCTGGAACTCCTCGAATCCTTCCGCCTTGCCCACCTCCCCGGCCCGGGCGGCGAAGCGGGCCGCCAGCTGGTCGGCTCTCTCGGGCGGGACGGTGATGGCGTTGATCCTCACGACGGACATGCCGAGATCATCACCGCTCCGCCCCGTCGCCCACCACTCGGGCGAGCAGGCT
The DNA here is from genome assembly GCA_036259055.1 of Acidimicrobiales bacterium. GTDB lineage: Bacteria > Actinomycetota > Acidimicrobiia > Acidimicrobiales > AC-14 > DASZJY01. The sequence continues at coordinate 663 of DATACM010000125.1, forward strand.
CCTAGCCCAGCCGTTGGCGCAGCAGCTGGGTGACCGCCTTCCCGTCGGCCCGTCCGGCGGTGGCGGCCATCACCTTGCCGACGAAGAAGCCGATGAGCTTCTGCTCGCCGGCGGCCAGTCGCTCCCACTCGGCCGGGTGGGCGGCCACGGCGGCGTCGACGGCGGCGGCGAGGGTGTCGCCGCCGAGCGCTTCGAAGCCGCGCGCCTTGGCGATCTCGCCTGGGTCACCCCCGCGGGCCAACAACTCGGAGAGCACCTGCTTGGCCTGCGTCGCGGTGAGCCGGCCGTCCGCCTCCATCCCCAGCAGGGCGGCGAAGGCGACGGGGTCCAGGGAGAGGCCGGCCTCGAGGTCGGCGGCCACCTCGTTGGCCGCCCGGGCCAGGGCCAGCCGGGCGTCTGCTCCCTGGTCGATGGCCGCCTCGACCAGGCGGTCGAGGCCCCGCTCGACGACGAGGGCGACGTCGGCTGGCGCCACCCCGGCCTTGGCCGCCAGCTGCGCCCGGCGAGAGGCCGGCAGGGCGGGAAGGGTGGCGGCCACCTCGGCCTTCCAGTCGTCGTCGGGCGCCAGCGGCACCAGGTCGGGCTCGGGGAAGTAGCGGTAGTCGAACGCCTCCTCCTTCGAGCGCATCGAGGAGGTCCGGCCCTCGTCCTCGTTCCAGTGGCGGGTCTCCTGCACCACCGGCTCGCCCGACTCGAGCCGCGCCACCTGGCGAGCCACCTCGTACTCGAGCGCCCGCCGCAGGGAGCGCACCGAGTTCAGGTTCTTGATCTCCGCCCGCGTGCCGAGCTCGGTGGAGGCGGCGGGGCGCACCGAGACGTTGGCGTCGACGCGGAGCGACCCCTCCTCCATCCGCGCGTCGGAGGCACCGATCGTCACGAGGATGGCCCGCAGCTCGTTCACGTACGCGGTTGCCGCCTCGGCCGAGCGGATGTCGGGCTCGCTCACGATCTCGACGAGGGGGACGCCGGCGCGGTTGTAGTCGACGAGGGCGTGTTCGGCGCCGTGGATGCGCCCGCTCTGGCCCACGTGGGTGGTCTTGCCGGTGTCCTCCTCGAGGTGGGCCCGGGTGATGCCGACCCGGGCGCCGTCGGGCAGCTCCAGCCAGCCGCCCACGTTGATGGGCTCGTCGTACTGGCTGATCTGGTAGTCCTTCGGCATGTCCGGATAGAAGTAGTTCTTGCGGTGGAAGATCGAGGGCCGCACCTCGCAGTGCAGGGCGGCGCCGATGCGCATCGCCAGCTCGACGGCGTGACGGTTGAGCACCGGCAGGGAACCGGGCAGGCCCAGGCACACCGGGCACACGTTGGTGTTGGGCTCGTCGCCGAAGGCGTTGCGGCAC
>DATACM010000126.1:0-1921 GCA_036259055.1 Acidimicrobiales bacterium
GTAGGGACCACCACCCGGGCGGCCAACTGGGTGAAGAAGGCGGCGATGCGAAGGCCGTGGGCGGTCACGCGATAGGTGTTTGTCCCGTCGATGCGCTCGATGAAGCCCTTGAGCCGGAGCCGTCGCAGGTCGTATGAGGCCTGGGGGGAGGTGTAGCAGGGCTTCCATAGGACTTCCATCTGTGTTCGCAGGGACTTGTTGGTGAGCCCTCCGATGACATGGGCGAAGGCGGCGACCGAGGCCAGCAGGGCCATCACCCGCGGCTCGCCGAAGCGCAGCCCCGGTGCTCGCTGGCCGTCATGGACGCTCGGCAGCACCACCGATTCCAAGGTGGCCAGGTCGGGCAGGCCCGCCTGACCCTCGCCGATGGCGGCCAGGAAGCGGGCGTTGGTGGCGGCCCCGAGGCGGCGCAGGGCGCGCCAGTTGTCGGCGGTCAGCGTCTTGTGGACGGCGAAGTCACTGGCGTTGTTCACCGTCGTCTCCACCCGCAGGGCTCGGCCCTCCTTGAGGTACGCCTTGGCTTTCGAGGACTTGTAGTGGATCTGCAGCTGGGGGGCGACATCGCGGGTGATCACCTCGGTGGCGAAGCGCCCCGGGGTCTTGTGCCTGCCCCGGTTGACCACGGTGCGGTCGACCACCAGCGAGACCCGCTCCGGACGGCCGAGGTCGAGGTGGCCGGAGATGGCGGCCTCGAACCAGGCCCGGGCCCGGCGGGGCTGGTCGAACACGGCGGTGTCGGAGACCTCGAGCTGGGCGATGGAGAAGCGCCAGTCGAACCCCGCTCGCCGGTCTTCGGTCGTGAGGGGGTCGGGCATGACCGCCGTCATCCGCCGCAGCAGATCCCGGACGTGGCCCGCCCCCAGGCGGGCGCAGACTCGGTGGGCGGCGGTGGGGTCCTCGACGGCGCGCAGGCCGTTGTCGAGGGCCTCGAAGCCGATTCCTGCCTTGGCCAGCTGGCGCTTGGCCCACTCGTGGCCGTTGGCGCAGCACCACAGCGGGTAGGGGGCGTAGGAGCACAGCCGGAGGAAGGCCGGCCCCCACTCGTGGTCGGAGAAGTACAGGTACCAGTGGTCGGGGACCGAGGACTGACGTCGCCATGCGATGTGGGGATGGTTCGGCCGGTGGGCGGCGTGGGAGCGGTCGACGAACCCCCGTCATGACGAGGTCCGCTCCTGGGCCTTGCCGACCAGCACCAGCCCGCTGCGCCCTGCGGCTGCGGCCTCGTCCTGAAAGGGCCGGGCGATGTCCTCTTTGCTCTCGCCCCGGCGGAAGCGCACCACCGGGACTCCAGAGGCCGCGATCAAGGCGTCGAGGTCCGCCACGAGGCGTTCTCGGTTGCGGTTCAGCGCCGCGGGAGACGGAATGGTGTTGCCCCGGCTGAGCAGGAACTTCACCACCCCGCCCTCGTACTGCAGCCCGGGGATGTATCCCCGGATGGCGATGCGGTCCACCGAGGTGCAGCGGAAGGTGACATGCTCGGCCAGTAGCCTGGCCACGGTCCCCATGGCGGCCTCCTCCCCGACCGTTGGCGCGGTCGACTACGGGTTCTCTGATCAGGAGGACGCTATTGGGGACCATCTCTTCCCGCTGTGGCACCGACCGGTGGGCAGAGGGCCGACTTTGCCGGCGCCCGGACCCGCTGTCTGCCCGCCGAGCTGGCCTCAAACCCGAGAGAGCTCAGACCGCTTCTACGGCTCGGCTTTCTGGTCCGGACCGCGGCTCTTGCCTGGCGGTCTGAGGTCGCTCGCTAATTCTCGCCGGACGCGACATTGCCAGACACCACTCGACGACCTTTCACACGGCGGGTTTCTCCGGTGTCGCTAAACCCGAGCCGCCGGTGCCGGACGCGGTTCGGCAACTCGCGCGAGCACATGCGCCGTCAGTCCCCGCCACGCGCCCGAATCGGCGATCTGCTGGGTAT
>DATACM010000127.1:0-30351 GCA_036259055.1 Acidimicrobiales bacterium
CCGTACCCGGTTACGACCGCGGCATCACCGTTCCCGCGATCGTCGACATCCCCAGCGGTGCGGTGGTCACCAACGACTTCCCGCAGATCACGCTCGACCTTTCCACCGAGTGGACCGAGCGCCACCGCGTCGGGGCGCCGGACCTCTATCCCGAGGACCGACGCGATGAGATCGACGAGGTGTCGGCTCTGATCCGCAAGGACGTCAACAACGGCGTGTACCGCTGCGGCTTCGCGGGAACCCAGGACGCGTACGACAAGGCTTACCGGCGACTCTTCGACCGCCTGGACTGGCTGGAGGAGCGGCTGGCCACCCAGCGCTACCTCGTCGGCGACACCATCACCGAGGCCGACGTCCGCCTGTTCACCACGTTGGCCCGCTTCGACGCCGTCTACCACGGCCACTTCAAGTGCAACCGGCACAAGCTGTCCGAGCTGCCCGTCCTGTGGGCCTATGCCCGTGACCTGTTCCAGACCCCCGGCTTCGGCGACACCATCGACTTCGACCACATCAAGCGCCACTACTACGAGGTGCACACCGACATCAACCCGACCCGCATCGTGCCCGCCGGCCCCGCCCTCGACGGCTGGCTCCTCCCTCACGGGCGCGAGGCCCTGGGTGGGCAGCCGTTCGGAGACGGCACCCCACCCGGCCCGCCGCCGCCCGAGGAAGTCGTGCCCGCGCACCACACGCCGCTGGCGCCCCAGTCAGGCTGATCTCGACGGTCAGTCGCTCGGTCGCCGCCGGGCGGACGTCGGCCGACCGGCGCAACACCCACCGGGTCGCCCGGCGACGGGCTTCCCCGCCGTCGTCATGGCTTCCGGCGCAGCCGCAGCGGGGACCGGTCGATGGCCGCCCGCACGGCCCGGAGGGGCGCGGTGACCCGCCAGGAGACCGTCCGCCGCATGGCCTCGAGCTCCGCCACCGCCGACGCCGCGTCGACCGACGGCTCGGTGCCGTCGCCGTCGTCGGGGAAGCGGAACGGGCGGGTCACCGGGAGGTCCGCGAACGAGCACAGCAGGTTGTCGGTCGGCCCGTGGATGCCGTTCTTGTACAGGAACTGGTAGGCCTCCGAGGCGGTCGAGAGACGGGCCAGCGACCCGTCCCCCCGACCGATGACGAACACGTGCGGGAAGATCTCCTGGATCCGGCTGAGGGCGACATGGGGCACGACGCCGTGGTGGGCGGTGAGGCCGAAGCTGTTGAACTCCAGGAGCACCGTCGGGCGGTCGCGGGCCAGGGTCTCCCGGGCGCCTTCGAGCACCGCGATCTCCGCGCCCTCGACGTCGATCTTCACCACGTCCACGGGGCCGACGCGGTGCCGTTCGACGAAGCGGTCAAGGGTCGTGATGGGCACCTCCACGGGCACCGACCCGACCGCCTCGCTCGTGATGCACGAGCGTTGGTCGGCGCCGAAGCTTCCCGCCGTGAAGAACGGGAACTCGTGAAAGCCCACGACCCCTTCATGGTCGCCCAGCGCCGTTTGGAAGGCCTCGACGTGAGAGGCGCGGTTCGCCTCGATGTTGGCCACGAGCCAGCGGAAGGCACGAGGTGACGGCTCCACGGCATACACCCGGCCCCGGGGTGCCAGCAGCCCCAAGGCCAGGGAGTACAGGCCGAGGTTGGCGCCCACGTCGAGGCACACCGAGTCCTCGCCCACGACCGGGCGGATCGCCTGCAGCACCGCGTCGGTGGCGTCGTGACAACCGACCAGGTGCCGGTAGTAGGCGTCGGCCTCGTCGCCGGAGATCCGTAGCTCACGTCCGTAGACGCGCACCTTTGGCACAGTCACCTCCGCGGCGGCGAGCCTATCCAGGGACCACGCCCGCCCAGGGCGAGTGCCGCGCGGGCGACGAACTGCTAGGTTCGGCGGGTGGGCCCGCCGCTGCCGATCCTGGGTCGGACGGTCGTGCCGGTCAGAGGCCTTCTCTCGCCCGTCGCCCCTTGACGCGACCGGGCGAGCCGCACCGACGATGCTGAGGGGAACCGACGTACACACGGTCATGGCACGGGTGGAGTCCGCCTTGTCGTCGGCGGCGAGCGCCCCCGATGCGCCGGGAGGGCCCCTTTTCGTCGGGATCGAGGGTGACGACGACATCCAGGTCGCCAGGGTCCGCTCGCTCGCCAACATCCCCGTCGATCTTCCTTCGGGGTCGGCCCGCCCCTTCTTCGGGCCCGCCATCAGACTGGCCAAGCGCGTGGTGCGACGCGGCTTGCGCTGGTACGTCGGGGCGATCATGGACGAGCAGACCCAGTTCAACCATGCCGTGCTGGACCTCGTCGAGAGGGTGCGGCTCCGCACCGAGCGGTTGCACAGCGAGCTGCGGCTCCGTGTCTCCCCGCTCGCCCTGGCGCCGGCAGCCGAGCAGGCGCTGCGGGGCTGCCAGCGAGTGCTCCTGCTCGGCAGCCAGGTGAACGCCGCTCGGGGCACCAACGAGGCTGCCGGACCACCGCCGGACCTCGACTGGCTGCCGGTCCTGGAGAGGTTGCCGCCGGCGACGGTCGACGGCCTCCTCCTGGAGCGGCCTCCGTCCGAAGCCCGTGTGCTCGAGGCGGCACGCCGTGCCCTCACCGGCGATGGGGCCGTCGTGTTCACGGGCGCCGGCCCCGAGCTCGCCGCCGCCGCCACCGCTGCCGGGTTTGTCGACGTCCAGGTCGAGCCCGGAGTGGTCACCGCCCGCTGCCCGGCATCGGCGTCCGGTCGACCATGAGCGCCCCCAGGCCCGTCGCCATCGTCGTCTTGACGTGGAACGCGCTGGCTCACACCCAGCGCTGCATCAGGTCCCTCCAGCACGCCACCGCCCACCCGTCGTGGCGGCTGATCGTCGTCGACAACGGCAGCACCGACGGGACCGTCGAGTGGCTGAGGACGCAGAGCGGCGTGACCGTCGTGGAGAACGGGAGGAACCTCGGTTTCAGCCGCGGCTGCAACATCGGCATCGGCGCCTGCCGCGGCGACGAGGACGTCGTCCTCATGAACAACGACACCATGGTCCTCGACCCGGACTGGCTCGGAAAGCTGCAGGCGGTGGCGTACTCGGACGGTGACGTCGGCGTCGTCGGCGCCCGCCTGGTCGACGGCCACGGGCAGGTGGTGCACGCCGGGAGCTACATGCAACCGGTGAGCTTTCGGGGCCAGCAGCTCGGTGGGCTGGAGCTCGACATCAACCAGGCGACGCGCGACCGCCCCGTCGAGTCGGTCGTGTTCGCCCAGGTGTACCTGCGACGAGACTGTCTCGAGCGGGTCGGCCCCCTCGACGAGGACCTGTTCGCCTACTTCGAGGACAGCGACTACTGCATCCGTGCCCAGCGCGCCGGCTTCCGAGTGGTGTGCGCCGGCCGGGTCTCGACCGTGCACAACCAGAGCACCAGCACGCGGGAGAACAAGGTCGACTTCTGGACCATCTACGAGCGCTCGAGGAAGGTGTTCAAGAAGAAGTGGGAGCAGTGGCTGGACGAGCGCTACGAGTCCGACGTCGTCTGGCACTCGGTCGTCCACGAACCCTTGGGCTACGCCGTCCAGTCGAGGAAGCTGATGGCGGCCATGCACTTCGCCGGCCTCAGGGTGGCGTACCGCAACGCCTATGGCGGCACCGACCGGCCGACGCGCGACCTGCTCGTGGACGACCTCCTCCAACGCCGGCCGACCAAGCACAGCGACCAGATCGCCTTCTGCCAGGCGGACGCCTTCGGGCGGGTGACCGGCCGCCACAAGGTCGGATGGACGATGCTGGAGGTCACCGGGCTCCCGCCTGCCTGGGTCGACGGGTGCAACCGGATGGACGAGGTGTGGGTGCCCGCCTCCTTCAACGTCGAGACGTTCCGTCGCAGCGGGGTCACCGTCCCGATCCACGTGATGCCGCTGGGTGTCGACGTGGACTACTACCACCCGCGGATCGCCGGCTACCGGCCGTCCCGCCGGTTCACGTTCCTCTCCGTCTTCGAGTGGGGCGAGCGAAAGGCGCCCGAGGTCCTGCTGCGGGCGTTCGCCGAGGAGTTCAAGCAGTCCGAGGACGTCCTGTTGGTGCTCTCCGTCTTTAACCGCGACCCCTTGGTGGACGTCGAGGCCGAGGTGGCCAAGGTCGACCTCCCGCCCTGCCCGCCGATCGCCGTGCTCGTCAACCCCCAGTTCGCCGACTACCAGATGGGCGCGCTCTACCGATCGGCCGACTGCTTCGTGCTCCCCAGCCGCGGGGAGGGGTGGGGCATGACGGTCCTCGAAGCCATGGCCTGCGGTCTCCCGGTGATCGCCACCGGCTGGGGCGGGCCCGCCGACTTCCTCCACGAGGCGGTGAGCTACCCGCTCGACTGGTCACTGGTGCCGGCCCGGGCCCGATGTCCCTACTACGCCGGGTTCGAGTGGGCCGAGCCCGACCACGACCATCTCCGGTTCCTCATGCGCCAGGTGTACGACGACCCTGCCGCCGCCGCCCTCAAGGGCCAGGCCGCGGCCCAAGAGGTCGCCGCCCGCTACAGCTGGGAGGAGGCGGCCCGCCGCGTCAAGGCGCGGTTGCAGGCGTCCGCCTGACCTGAGCGCTCGGTCGCGCTAGTGGAGAGGGCGTCGGTGCTTTCCCGGCTGCGGCTTCGCGTGCCCGAAGGCACGCAGAGCGAGTCGTACTTCGCAGCACTGGTGGGCTTCGCCCTCCTCGGTGTCGTGGGTTCGTCGACGCTGACGCTGACGGCGATCCTCTTCGTGAGGAAGTCCGGTCAGGTCGCCGATCCCGATCGATTCACGCAGTGGGGCCAGTTCTTGTTCCGGCCGGAGCACGACACGACGTTCTACTTCGCGGGAATCCTCGTCGCCCTTGCCGTCGTCGTCACACTGGCTGCGGCGGGGAACTGGCGCATGACGAAGACCCCGGCGGCAGCGCCCTTCCCCCATCCCCTGGCTCTGCGAGCGGCGATCATGTGCTTCGCCGTCGCCGCCGTGGCGGGATGCCTCTGGGCCTTCATCGGAGGTCGGGCGTACTTGTTCCGAGGAACGCGCGTCCCGGCCGGTTATCTCGCCGTGATGCTGGGCATCGGCGTGGCGGCGGTTTCCGTGGCCGGCTTGGGGGTGGCACGTCTCGGCCCCGCCCTCGCCCGGGTACCGACGCCACCGCTCGGCGAGGACACCTCCCGTCACACCCGGCTAGGAGTCGGCGATCTCCTCGTCCCCATCTTCGTCGCCTCGATCGTCTACATCCCTGGGTGGACGGCGTTGGCCGGGCACATCTACGAGGCCGAGGAGTTCTTCAGCTGGGACTTCTTCGCCATGGGCCCGGCGGTGGCGTTCCGCCACGGCGCCGCCCTCGGTTCGGAGATGTACGCGCCGTACGGCGTCGGGTGGCCTGCGCTCTTCGGACTGCTCTCGCCGGTGCTGGCGCTGTCCTACGGTCGCATGCTCCAGGTCTCGGTCGTCTACGGCTGTCTGTACTTCGCCGGCGTCTACCTGTTCCTGCGCATCCTGTCGTTGGCCCGCCCGTGGGCGGCAGCGGGCACGTTCCTCGCCCTTCACGTCCAGCTCTTCAGCGGGCTGGGGCGCTTGCTCCCGCTGTGGCGGCTCCCCTCTCTGACCGTCATCAGGCGCCCGTTCGACGTCTGGGTAATGATCGCCCTCGCGCTTCACCTGCGGTCCCGCAGTCCCGTGTGGCCGGTCGTCGCCGGAGCGCTCAGCGGGCTCGCCCTCGTCTTCGTCACCGACAGCGGCGCGTACCTCACGGCGACCGTCGGTTGCTACTGGCTCTTCACAGCAGGGCTCGACCGGAACCGGATGCACCTTCGTCGGGACCTCCTCACGTGCGCCTGCGCCGCCGGGCTGGTGTTCGTGGTCGGACTCGGGATCGCGAGTCGCGGGACGCTCTGGCAACCTCGCTTCTGGAGCCGATGGCTCGAGCCGATCGCCGACGGGGCCCAGGGGTTCACCGCCCTGCCGCTCGCCGGACGGTCCGAGCTGTACGCGTCGGGTGATCTGGCGGGGGCCGGCACGATGGTGCTGTTCGTCGCCGTGGTCGTCTTCTACCTCGGCATTGTCGGCTATACGGCGGTCAAGAGCCTCCACCGCCGGGCGACGCCGCTTGATGTCATCGCCGGTTGCCTCGCCTGCTACGGCCTCCTGTCGCTGATCCACTTCGTAGGTCGCTCGGACGCCGCCAACGTCCACCCGGTGCTCGTGCCGTTCGCAGTTCTGTCGGCGGTGATCGTCGCCCGGCTGCATCGAGCGCTCAGGTCCGCCGCAACCTCGAGACGTCCTGCCGGCGATCCCTCTCGAAGGCTGGTGTGGTCACTGGTCCCGTGGAGCGCCGCCGGCCTGGCGTTGGTCGTGCTGATCTCCAGCCCCGGGTTCCGCGACTATCCGGGTGCGCTCCAGGGAATCGGCGAGAAGGGGTCCGGTGACGGGCTCTGCCTGATCGAGGACCCCGTCGACGCATGCGGTCTTTCGCCCGCCGCACGGGATGGCGTCGAGGAGTTCCGCTCGATCGCAGCGGAGATACGTCGCCTCGCATCCTCCGGGGAGAAGGTGGCGCTGCTCGACGACAGGGACCCGGTGTACTACCTGGCCGCTGGCGTCCGTCCCTGGGGCACCTACTCCCCGCTTCTCACCAACCTCTTCAGGAACTCCCAGGTTGCGGCCGTCGAGGACCAGCTCCGGCGGCAGCGGCCGGTCCATGTGCTCATCCGAACACGGCAGCAGACGCCCCCTCATCTCGTCGACCCGTGGCTCCGGTTCCGTGGGTTTCTCGAACGCCAGTACACGCTCACCCGCCAGGTGGGGCGTTTCGAGATCTGGAGCGCGCCACAGTCCCGAGGGGCATGAGAGGCAAGACCCGTTCGCCCCGTCAGCAGAGGGGCGGCCAGCGCTTCGGCGGACGCACGCCCGGCCGAGCCGCCAGCGGCCCCCTAACGGCCCGCGCCCAGGGCCCGCCGGGCGGCCCGGTACAGCCTGACTGCCGCTCGCCGCTCGAGGGCCTGCCATCGGGCCACATGGGCGTCGAGCTCTCTCACCAGGCCCTCGACCCGCTGGCGTTCGGCGGTGAGCTCACCGGCCAGGGAGTCCGCTCGGGCCCGCTGGGCGTCGAGCTCGGTCGCCAGCTCGGCGGCCCGCCCTCGCTCGGCGTCGAGCTCGGCCGCCAGGCTTGCCGCTCGCTCGCGCTCGGAAGCGAGCCGGGCCGCCTGGTCGGCGAGGCGTCGCCGGAGCGTCGTGAACGGCAGGTGGCGGTTCCGCACGAGGGCGGACAGATCTCCAATCTTGACGAGACCGTCGAGAAGTTCGTCCGCCGGGCGGTCGGAGACCTTCGCCTGCAAGAGCGCCTCTGCTCTCAGGAACCGGTCGACGGCGCCGGCGTCGGCGGGCGTGTCACACAGCAGGCCCAGGATCTCGGCCAGCTCGTTCACCGTGCAGGAGAGCGGCCAGGGATGGTCGACGCCGCGGAGCACGAGGTCGGAGGCGAACCACCACAGCGCGCGTAGCCGGACCAGCTCGGAGTCGACGCCGCTGCACGCCGTCCACTCCCGGTCGACGAAGTGGATCCCACCGTCGTCACCGACGACGAAGTTGCTCAGCGTGATGTCGAGGTGGTCGGGCGGGAGGAGCCGTTTGGACACGTCGCTCCGGAAGGGATGGCTCCGGCCGTCGGGATCGTCCGCCGCCGGCATCTCGAGACCGCTGAGGTGGCCCCGCCATCGCCCGAGCACGACGCCGACCTCGTCGCGGCCCTGCAGGCATGCATCGAGGGCCAGCTGCTCGATCGTCGGGCCGACCGCGCGCGGCTCGGCCTGGCCGTCGACCTGTCCGAGCCAGCCGCGCTGGCGTAGACGACCGTCGTCGATGCGGTGCTCGGTCCTCACCGGGCTGGCAGCTTCCCTGGCGAACGCCTTGGAGCGGACCCACAGCCGCGACCGGCCCTTGCCTCCGAAGTGCCAGGCGACGACGTCCTCCCGGAGCAGGCCGTCGGCAGCGGCGGGATCTCCACCGGCGACGACCAGGAAGGAGTTGGCCACGTCGGGGCCCAGGCCGGCATCGAGGAGCTCCCGGTGGGCGCGCCGGTCGTCACACACACGGGCCGGCGCGGATGCCTCGCTGGAGCACGGCCAGCGCACGATCTGGTCGACGAAGCGCGGCCCGTCGGCCATCGCGTAAGCCGCTTCGGTCACGATCGACGTCGGCAGCTTGTAGTCCGGGAACGGGAAGAGCCACCGTTGCTCGGGGAAGCCGGCGCCTCCCAACATGCGGGCCAGGCGGCGGCGGGAGAAGGTTCGAGGCCCGTCGGGCCGGTACCCTTGCACGCCCGTCCACGGTTCCCCGAGGTGGTCCTCCCCGTATCCCAGGAGGTACTTGAGCCCCAGTTGGTTCTCGATCGCCAGCACCAGCGCCCCGCCGGGGCGCGTGAGGCGTCGGAGGGTCTGGAGGAGCTCGTCGGGTCGGCGGGCGTACTCGAGGACGCCCACGCAGAGCACGACGTCGAACCCGTCGGCGTCGTCCAGCGCCTCGATCGGCCCGCAGAGGACCTCCACGTTGTCGAGGCCGTCACACCGCACCGCGGCCGACGTGGCCCGGTCGAAGCTGCCCTCGAGGGCCACGACCGACGAGCCGGTCTCGGCCAGGTGGCGGGCGAGAACGCCGGTGCCGGCGCCCACGTCGAGCACCCGCCGCCCGGCGCCGATGTCGAGGGGGAGCAGGAGGTTGGCCCGCAGCGGCGAGAGGTGGTACGTGGTCGGCCAGTCGTCCGCCTGGCGAGCCAGCTCGTCGGAGGTGGCGGTGCGGTTCCCGGCCGACTCCAGGATCCCGAGAACGCGGTCCTCCGAGCCGTCGACGAAGGAGACCCCGTCGCCGCCGATCACCCGCACGTTGCTCACAGGCTCTTCACCCTACGATCGACCATGGAGCGCGCCGTCGTGGTAGGCGAAGCACGCGTGCATCGTAACGGTGCCGCTCTGTGGCGGAGCGAGGCCAGGCCATGAGAAGGCGGCTGACCGGGAACCGCCGGGCGAGCGAGCCGCCGCCGAGCCCTCCCGAAGAGCTGCCGACCACCCCCGACATCACCCTCTCGTACGCCGCCGCCGGCGAGGTCATCGACTTCTTCGGCGGCGACAACATCTCCTTCACCGGGCGGCGAGTGGCGGACATCGGCTGCGGCACCGGCGTGATGGACGTCGCCGTGGCCCAGAAGGCCGAGCCGGAGCTCCTCGTGGGGTTCGACCTCCTTCCGGTGGACACGGGAACCCTGCTCTCACGTATGAGGGAGCACGGGCTGGCCTCACGACTGCCCCGCAACCTGCGCTTCGAGCAGTGCGGCGAGGACTGGTTGCCCGCCGAGGACGACTCGTTCGACTACGTGTTCTCGTGGTCCGCGTTCGAGCACATCGCCCGACCTCTCCCGGTGCTCAAGGAGGTCCGCCGCGTCCTGAGGCCTCACGGCGTGCTCATGATCCAGCTGGTGCCGTTCTTCCACTCCCGCGACGGATCACACCTGGCCGAGTGGTTCCCCGAGGGCTTCGTGCAGCTGCTGCGCTCGCCGGAGGAGGTGGAGAGAGAGGTCCGCAGCAACCCCAAGAAGTCCAAGCCGTGGACCGACGCCTTGCTGGCGGCGTACCGCGAGCTGAACCGGATCACGCTCGACGACCTTCATCGCTACCTGCTCGCCGCCGGGTTCGCCGTGGCCAAGCTCGAGCTGCTCAGCGACCCGGTCCATCTCCCCATGGAGCTCGCCCACATGCCCCTGAGCGTCGTGGGCATCTCCGGGGTGAAGCTACTGGCCGTCCCCCGGTGACGGCCCGCTCCCCTTCGGCGCCTCGCCGGCGCGCAGCGCCTGCAACAGCTCGGCCTCGAGCCGGTTGACCCGCTCACCCTGGCGGCGGACGGCCTCGGACATGCGCACGTGCAGCTCGCGCAGCGAGGCACCTTCCCACGTCGTCCGCTCCCTGATCTGCGACGACGCCTCCTCGTGGGCCTCCCGCACGGTGGCGAGGAGGAGCGACGCCACGTCGCGCTGGTACTCGGAGTAATGGCGCAGCACGCGGAGCACGGCTCGCCGGCCCACTCGGCTGAGCGGGCCGTAGCGGCTCTGCGAAGTCACCGCCGGGCCCTCTCGCAACAGCGCCGCGACCCTGGAGGCGGACGGCAGTTCGCTGGGCGGTTGCCCGGCAGGAGCCGCCCGGGGCGTCGGCCGGAGCGACGGTGGCGGCGCCGGCGGCTGCTCGGCCAGGCCCCGCTCGAGGACGACGAAGTCCTGGAAGTTCAGCGACCCCTTGGCGATGTAGGACCTCACCTCGAAGAACCGGCCCCAGTGCTCGAAGACGTACCAGGGGGCATGGAAGGTCGAGTGGTAGAAGTCGGGGAACGGCCCGCCGATCCACGTGTCCTCGTGGATGAAGCAGATCCCCTCCCGACGGAGCACGTCGAGGATCCACGACGGGTCGCTGCCCACGCGCGCCGCGTTGGCGGCGAACTGACGGGTCGCCTCCTCGCCGTGCACGCTCAGGACCAGGTGGCCGCCCGGCCGGGTCACGCGCCGCAGCTCGGCCAGCCACTGGTCCTGGTAGTGCTCGTCGATGTGGGTGAAGACGCTGTGGTTGTAGACGAGGTCGAAGAACCCGTCGGGGTAGTCGAGGGGAGGCAGCGGATCGTTGACCGCGAACGTTGCGTAGGGCAGATGGGCCCGGCACCACTCGATGGCCCGCTCGTCGATGTCGACGCCGTGGAGCTCGGCCTTCCGCCCGAGCTCCTCCAGCCAGATCATGATGCGACCGCAGCCGCAGCCGAAGTCGAGGATGCGCTCGTAGGAGCCCAGATCGCGTTCGATGCTGGCGAGGGCGGCCTCGATGTCGCGGACGGACCGCTGCCCCGACTTGTAGAACGCCTCCCGGTCGACGCCGCCGGCCACCCGGGAGACCAGCTCCTCACCGGGCCACGGGAGGTCAGGGGTGAGAGTCGCGGGATCGGCGTCGCTGCTCATGGTCGTTGGCGGAGGTGTCGGCCGCCAGAGCCGCTGGCACCGATCCACCGGCGAACGTAGCAGGGAGCGTCGGTGGCGTCGACGGGCGGGGGGACGCCGGCGCCGATCGGTTACATTCCGCGCCGAGCTTGCCGAAGGAGACCGGTTGACGCCGCCAACGCCAGCGGGCGAGGGCCGTGCCCCCTATGCGACGCCCCGCCTCGTGGTCGACCCTGCCGACTGCCTCTTCTACCACACCATCGACGTTCCCGGGTACGGCGAGTTCCAGGGGCAGTGGGACTTGCGCGACGGCTTGGACGAGTACGTCGGCGGCCTCGACTGGCGAGGCAAGCGGGTGCTCGAGATCGGGACGGCGTCGGGCCTTCTCTGCTTCCACATGGAGCGGCGAGGTGCCGAGGTGGTCGCCTTCGACCTGTCGGACTCCGACAGTTGGGACCTGGTGCCCTACGCCGAGGGCGATCTGGAGGCCTTCGCCCAGCATCGCCGCGAGGCGATCCGCAAGATGAACAACGGGTACTGGCTGTGCCACCGGGCCTTCGGGTCGACGGCCAACGTGGTGTACGGGTCGCTCTACTCGGTCCCCGGGGAGATCGGGCCGGTCGACGTCTCGACCTTCTGCTCGGTGCTGCTGCACGTGCGCGACCCCTTCCTCGCCCTGAGCAGCGCCCTGCGCCTGACGCGGCAGACGGTGGTGGTGACCGACCTCCTCCCCGAGAGCACGCCCGAGCGGCGCGACGGAGCCGCGCTGCCCACGATGGAGTTCGTCCCCGACGGGTCGGTCGGCCAACCGCGGGACAGCTGGTGGCTGTTGACGCCCGCCGTCGTCCAGCGCTTCCTCGGCGTCCTCGGCTTCGGCGCCCCCCGTGTCACGTACCACCAGCACTCGGGGATTCTCGGCCGTCGCACCTTCTTCACCGTGGTGGCGGACCGGACAGCGGGGTCGGTCGCCGAGCCCGCAGCTGTCTCCTGAGCTCCGGCACCAGCCAGATGCCCACCAGGACGATGGCGCTGAGGGCGGTGACGCCCGCCCCGACGACGACCGCCCCCGGCCGGTAGAAGAACTCCACGCGGTGCGAGCCCTCCGGAAGGGCCACGCCCCGGAGCGCGTGGTCGACCCGGAGGAGGGGCCGGGCCCGGCCGTCGACGCGTACGTGCCAACCGGGGAACCAGGCGTCGGTCAGAACGAGGACGGTGGGCCCCGCGGCCGGCGTCGTGACGACGACCCGCTCGGGTGCGTACCGCTCGATCGTGACCTCGGGGCCCGGTCGGCAGCTCCCAGGTGAAGGAGGGGGCACCGCCCCCGGCGACGCCGACGGGCTGACGACTGCCGTCGAGCGCAGCTCGCCGGCGCTCATCTCCCGCAGCCGGGCGAGCGTCTGGGACTCCCGGACGGGTTCGGCGCACGTGGCCAGGAAGGCGGCGGGGAAGGCGCTGGGGCGCTCGAATACCGCCGCCCGCCCCACGAAGGCCGGCGGGCCGGGGAGGGCATCGCCTCCGCCGACGACGCTGCGGACCCCCAAGAGGTCCATGATCGGGGACCGGAAGGCCTGCGGCTGGAAGTAGCCGACGAAGTTGAGGAGGCGCGCCTTCTTCTGCTGGTCCTCGGCCAGGCTCACCAGGTCGACGAAGCGGGACAGGATGTAGGGGTCGTAGCCCTCGATCGAGAAGAGGCCGTAGTTCAGGGCGAAGTTCGGGAACACCCAGTAGGTGCCGGTGTTGGCGAAGCGGGGGCGGGGCCCGGGAACGGACTGGAGGTGGCCTACGTCCGACCACACCGGGACCACGGGCCGGGCGGCGTGGAAAGGGTGCCACCGGTGCCCGTGGAGCCACAGGTCGGCGGTGACGACGACGAGCAGGCCGATCACCGCCAACGTCACCGTTCGGCGCAGGCGCCAGGCCAGGACGACGACGACGAGCCCGGCGGCGAGTATGGCCAAGGCGCGCAGGCCCCGGGGGACGAGATACGAGCCCGGTATCTCCGGGGGCCGCCGGGCGCTGAGCCAGACGGTGGCGGCGGCCAGACCGAGCGTCACCGTCGCGACAACGGCGACATCGGCGCCCGACCGGTGGCGGATGAGAGAGTCCAGACCCACTGCCGCAAGCCCGGTCAGTGCCAGATCGATGTAGAAGATCGACCGGGTCGGAAAGCGAGTCTGGGAAAGGAGCGGCAGCGAGTAGACGATCCGTCCGACCGAGCCGACGTTGAGCGCAGTAGCGAATCCCACGACGCCCACAACCAACAAGAAGAGAACGAGGGGCGACGACCAACGGCGGAAAAGCGCCAGCGCAGCAAGGGGAATTGTGAGAAGGCCAGCGTAGAGGGCGGTCTCTATGTAGTTGATCGCCAGGCCGTTGTAATTGTGGTCGAGGGCGCTCCCGAAATAGTCGGGAAGGACGAGGGTGGCCAGATGTGCAGCCGGCAGGGACCCCACCTGCACCTCCAGGTAGGACACCTCCTGGCGGGTGATGAACTCGGACAGCTGGGCCAAGGGCACGAGCTGCACGGCGGCCAGGCCGGCGCCGAGCCCGAAGATGGCGACGGTGGCCGTGACCCCTCGGATGACAGTTCGCCGACGGGCCCCGGCGTCCCCCTTCGCCAGTGCGGTGGCGGTGAGCGCGACCACCGCCCATGCTCCCGTCGCCGCCCATACGTACATCGTCATCTGGGCATGGCCGGCCAGGACGCTCAGGGCCAGGGCGAGGGCGGCCAGGGTCGTCCCCCGGCGAAGCCTCCCGTGGAAGGCCAGTTGGACGCCGCCCAGGGCGAGAGGCAGCCACATCACCGAACCGATGATGGAGTCGTGAGCGCTCCATTTGAGGACGAACGCCGAGAAGGCGAAGCCCACCGCCCCCAGCGAGGCGGCGTACGGATGGAGCCGCATGACCCGAAGGAACCAGTACGACAGGAGGAGGGCACCGAGGAGGGACAGGACGGAGATGACGGTGAAGACGGCCAGGGTGTGGCCCGTCGCGTACAGCCAGTTCGGCGGGTACCAGACAGCCGTGACGCTGCTGCTGGCGAACGGGGTCCCGGCGAGACGGTGGGGGTCCCACAGCGGCACCTCCCCCTCGCTCAGTCGCTCTCCGAGATACGTGTGCCACGGATACTCGGCGAAGAAGGCGTCACCGAGCTCGGGATTGGCGAGTCGAGCGGTAGGAGTGGCGAAATCAACGGGGAAGCGTACTTGCCCGTAGAAGATGGGGTAGACGAAGACCACCCAGGCGACCGCGAGGAACGACAGCGCGATCATTTTCGATCGCCTGGACGCCTGGTCGGCGGGCATCACCGGATATACGTCAGCACCGGGCTGATGCACGGGCGAAGGGTAGCAGGACCCGACTTTGGAGTCTCCGGCGACGGCATGCTCGACTGGCTTGCCCGTCTTGGGGCCGATCGGTACTGTCGCCCGTCAGCATGATGCCGGATCTCTCGCTGGTTCTTCCCGCGTTCAACGAGGAATCGCGGCTGCTCCCCACGCTCGCCACGCTGGCCGAGTTCGCCGCCCGTGAAGGTCTCGCCACCGAGGTCATCGTCTCCGACGACGGGAGCTCGGACCGCACGGTTGTCGTCGCCCGGGAGTGGGCAGCGGCCAACAGCACGCCCTCGTTCGCCGTCCGGGTGGTCTCGGGTGCCCACCGCGGCAAGGGCGCGGCTGTCCGCGCCGGCATGACCGAGGTGACGGCGGACGTCGTCGGGTACTGCGACGCCGATCTGAGCGCCGGCGTCGAGGCGATCGCTCGTCTCCACCGCGCCGTGCTGGCCGGTGCCGATCTGGCTCTGGCCTCCCGCGGCCTGGCCGAGTCGGTGCTGGAGGTCCGCCAACCCTGGTACCGGGAGCGGGCCGGACGGGTGTTCAACTTCACCCTGCGCCATCTCGCCGAGATCCCGTACCGGGACACGCAGTGCGGCCTCAAGTTGTTCCGGCGCGATGCGGCCCGTCAGGTGTTCAGGTACCAGCGCCTCGACGGCTTCGCCTTCGATGCCGAGCTCGTCGTCCTCGCCGTCCGCCTTGGCCTCCGGATAGAGGAGGTCCCGGTGCGCTGGGCCCATTCCCGTGAAAGCAAGCTCTCGTTCATGCGGGACTCGGTCCAGATGTCGGGTGACATCGTGCGCATCGTCCGCCGGTTGCGACGGGGGGCGGTGCGCCTGCCGGGCGTCCCCGACGACGATGCCATCGACCGGATGGCGGCGTCCGAGGCGGGCCACTGGTGGTACGTCGCCAAGCGGCGCCTGGTCGCCGACTCGCTGCGCAGCCTCGGCTGCTCGGGCCGGTGCCTGGACGTCGGGTGTGGGGGCGGTGCCACGCTCGCGGAGATGGAAGGATCGATGTCGGCCTTCGGCGCCGACGTCTCCGAGCTCGCGCTCAGCCACGCCCACTCCCGCTGGGTCGAGCGCCTGGTGAAGGCCGACGGCGGGCTGCTCCCCTTTGCCGATGGAGCCTTCGACGCCGTCCTCGCGCTCGACGTCATCGAGCACACGTCACGCCCCGAGCTCATCCTGCAGGAGTGCCGGCGGGTGCTGGCACCCGGCGGGGTGCTCGTCGTCACCGTCCCCGCCTTCCAGTGGATGTGGAGCTATGCGGACCACGTGCTCGGCCACTACCGCCGCTACACCCGTGACCAACTCGCCTGCGAGATGGAGTCGGCGGGCTACGTGCTGCTGCGCACCAGCTACTTCCACTCCTGGCTGCTCCCGGTGGCGTGGCTGTTCCGCAAGGCGCGAGCCCTGCTGGGCCGCACCGAGTCGGCCGACGACTTCATGGTCGCCGGCCCCGTCAACACCTTCCTGTCCAAGGTGTGCGACCTGGAGCGGCGGCTGCTGGCCCGGCGCGACCTTCCGTTCGGGCTCTCGGTCCTGGGGCTGGCCCGAGCGAGCGGCAGGTCGTCGCTCGACGGTTGGGAGCCGGCGGCGTCCGAGCGCAGGTTCACCTCCCCCGGGGAGGGTGGGAGGGCGCCCGCCACGCAGCTGCTCGCCCCGTCCGCACGGTGATGGACCCCGACCGGGCCCTCGTCCACAACGACTACCAGCGGGAGTACTTCGAGCGGGGCCAGCGCACCCTCGAGCCCAGCGGCTCCGTCTACCTGCGGCGCCACGTCGATCGCATGATGGACTACGCCGGCGTGGCCGCCGGCGACCGGGTGCTCGAGATCGGTTGCGGCCTGGGGCGCTACACGCTCCTCCTCGCCGAGCGGGGCGTCGCCGTCGAGGGCATGGACCTGTCCGCCGCCCTCCTCGACCGCCTGCGCGAGTCCGCTCCCCCGGGCCGGACGATACCGACCCATGCCGGCGACATCGCCGACGCGCCTCCCGACCTGGAGGAGCAGTTCGACGCGGTGATCGGGTTCTTCGTGCTCCACCACGTCCACGACCTCGACGCCTGTCTCGCCCGGGCGGCCCGCCTCGTCCGGCCCGGGGGCCGCATCGCCTTCTTGGAGCCCAACCCGTTCAACCCCCTCTACTACGTCCAGATCGCGCTCACGCCGGAGATGCGCTGGGCGGGGGAGCGGGGCATGCTCCGCATGAGGCCGGAGCTCATGCGGGAGGCCCTGGCGTCGGCTGGCGTCCAGCCGATGCCCGTCGTCCGCTTCGGGTACTTCCCGCCCTTCGTCACGAACCGTCGTCTCGGTGCCCGCCTGGAGGACGGCTTGGAGAAGGTGCCGATGTGGTCGTTCGCCCACCCCTTCCAGCTCTTCGGCGCAGAAAGGGCCAGCTGAGCGCCAGGGCCACTGCCGTCATGGCCACCAGCGAGACCCCCGCTCCTGCCGCCAGCTCGATCGGCCGGTACGACAGCGAGACGTCGGAGGTGCCGGCCGGGACCTGCACGGCCCGGAACGAGAAGTCGGCGCGGCGGACCGGCCGCTCGCGACCGTTGACCGTGGCCTTCCAGCCCGGCTCCCACGTGTCCAGCAGCACCAGCCAGCTCGGTTGGCTCGCCCGGACGGTCATCCGCAGCCGGTCCGGCTGATCGGATCTCCATTCGACTCCCGACGATGCTTCGACAGGAGCTGTCGAAGCACCGGCTCCCCCGACGGGAGGCTCGCCGCTGATCAGCACGCTCGCGCGGGCATCGAAGGACGGGTCGGCGAAACGGCGCAGAGCCTCGTCGTCCGAACGCACCCATTCGGCGGCGGTGACGGTGAAGGCGCGAGGAAGGGCACCGTCGACCTCGTACAAGATGCCGTCAGGGCCCGAGTAGGTCGGGCGGAGCCCTCGCCCGGCCAGGGCGCGGCCTTGCCAACCGGGATCGGTCGCCAACTCCGGGGGAGCGAGGACCTGCTGAACGCCCAGACGGGGCAGGAGGTCGGTGCGCAGGCCGGAGGGCGTGAACGCCGTACCGAACGTGTAGGGGATCCTCGAGCGGGCCGAGGCGAGGGATTCCCCTTGGACCACCCGCCAGAGGGCGGTGCTGTGCCTCGACATCAGAGGTTCGTAGCCGTCGGCCATCGGCAGGTCGAGGGCCATCCCTGTCGCCAGCGGGAGCGCAGGTGGGAGGCCACGGATCGTCATCGCCAGGAGGCGTCCTCGGCCCGGTCCCGGGCCCAGGGCGGCCCGCGCCTGGTCGATCACGGGCGTCGACGGGAAGAGGCGAGCCGCATCCCGTTCCTGGAACGGCGGGTTGGCGCCCCGGCCGTACGAGAGCAGTTGCCACCCGGTGGCGACCACGCACACGGCCCCGAGGAGACCGGGGACCAGAGCGCGGGCGAGGGCCCCCGACGGCGAGGGCCGATCACGGCGAGCTCTGGCCAGGAGGCTTACGGTCCCGGCCAACAAGGCGTTCAGGCCCAGCCCGCCCAGCAGCGCCACTCCGAGGTCGAAGACGAAGCTGGCCCTCCAGAAGCCGTCGAGCCCCTTGAGACCAGGGACGAGGTGATATCCCACCCACGTGACCGGCGTCCGCAGCAGGTACAGCGCGGTGACGACGACCAGGCCTCGGCCGAGCCCGGCCCCCGGGCGCCGCAGAGCGAACCCGACGACCGCCAGGACGCCCGTGAGCGTCCCGACGAAGAGCTGTTCCGTCGCCAGACTCCCCAAGTCGAGCGGGGTGTCCGGTGGCGCGAGAACGCGGACGAATGTGCGCAGGTGCACCGGGCCGGCGCGCTGCAGCGTGGCGTAGTCGCTGTGCGTGCGCGACGACGCCGCCCTGAAGCCCACGAACGGAAGGAGGGCGACGGCGGCCACGGCGACACCGACGCCGACGAGGACGACCGGGGCCAGGGCCTGTCCGGCCCGCTGGCGGCGTGACATCTCGCTCCAGTGAGACACGAGGTCGCGTCCCGAGAGGGCGGCGGCGTACCCGGCCGAAGTCAGGAAGGAGAGAAGGGAGATCTCGGCGCTCGCCCCGAGGAACAGGACGCCGAGAACGCCGCCTGCGGCGAGGAGGTCCCGGAGCGAGCGGCGCCTGTGCCAGCGGTGGATCAGCAACAGGGCGAGAGGAAGAAGGGCCAACATGGGGCCGACCAGCTCGAGCATCATCCATGCCACGCCGTACGAGCTGAACGACCAGGCGACCCCTGCCAGAAGGGCGCCCGCGAACCCGGACCCGAACTCCTTCAACAGGGCGAACATCGCCATTCCCGCCGCGAAGAGGTGCGCCATCACGTACAGGTCGTGGGCCCAGGAGGGCTCGAGGAGCCAGTTGAGGGCGAGGCGCGGAGGGTAGGCAAACCCGATGGAGGTGTCGGCGAGGAACGGATGGCCGGCGAAGCTCAGCGGGTTCCAGAGCGGTACCCGACCGTCCTCGGTCAGGCTCCGGTGCAGGAAGACCTGGCGTGGGTAGATGAACACCGCTTGGTCGCCCTGTACGGCGAGCGGTGGCGGATCGCGGTCGGCGGGGTCGTACCACGGGTAGAGGCTCCGCTGGAAGTTCTCCACCGTCGAGAAGGTGGCGCCGTAGCGGACGATGGGGCTGAAGAAGATCGCGACCATGCAACCGATCACGAGCGCGGCCCCCACGTACTGGTGACGGCGGGCGAAGCTCACGCCCGCCTCCAGTCTGCGCATCGCCGCGCAGGATGCCACACTGGTCCTCCCGGCCGACTTCGATGTGTCAGCGCCAGCGCGAGCGGCCTGCCGACGTGAGCTCATGCGGAACGACGAGGAGCCAGTGACGGATCGACGCGTTCTCTTGGCCGTGCTCGTGTACAACGGCAGGCCGTTCGTGCCGGCGTGCCTCGAGTCGGCCGCCCGGGTCAGGTCGGGCTCGGTGAGCGTCGACGTCCTCGTTCTCGACGACTGCAGCCCCGACCCCGGCTGGAGCGAAGAGCTCGCCGCCCTCTGTGACTCCTTGGGGATCGACTGCTACCGGTCCCCGCGGAACCTCGGGATCCCCCGGAACATGAACCTCGCCCTGCTGAGGGGCATGTCCGCCGGTTACGACCACGTGCTCATCGTCAACTCCGACGTGGTCATGCCGGCCAACCTGGCCGAGAGCATGGTGGCGGTGGCCGAGAGCGGGCCGCGGGTCGCCTCGGTGACGGCGTGGTCGAACAAGGTGTCGGTGTTCTCGATCCCCAGCCAGGACAGCGCCGCCGCCTTGTCCCGCCCCGACCTGGTGGACTGGATCTCGGCCGAGCTCCAGCAGGAGTTCGGGTCCTCGGGGCTCACGATCCCGACGGCGGTGGGGTTCTGCATGCTGCTCCCGACGCCCGTGGTGAGGGAGGTCGGCCTCTTCGACCCGTTGTACGGCCGCGGCTACTGCGAGGAGGTCGACTGGAGCCTGCGGGCCGGGTCGCTCGGGTACCGGTCCGTCCTCGGGCTGCCGGTGTTCGTGTACCACATCGGCAGCGCGTCGACTCGCGACGCCGGCGTCCGGATGCAGGTGGTCGGCCCGAACGCCCTGCCCTGGGTCGCCGACCACGAGCGGATCGTCGACTACCGCTTCCCGGACTACCGGAGGGACGTCATCCAGTTCCTCGAGTCGGGCCAGCTCGCGGCGCACCAGGATCGGGCGGTGAGGACGATCGTGACGGCAGCCGCCCGCCGATGGGGCTACAGGATCGAGGCCACCTGGTTCCCGATGTCGTCGGAGGAGAGCGCGGTCCTCCTCACCGTCCCGCCCGACGGGACCGGCGACGCCTTCACGGCCAGCTTCTGCGGACTGCGGGCCACGCTGGCTCTCCCCGGCGGGGACATCGCCGCCCGTCTGGAGGAGACGTTCGGGCGTCCGCCCGAGCAGGTGACCATCTGGGACCGAGGCCGCACCGCCACCCGGCTGTCCCAGGCGGCCTGGCCCCGCCCGTGTGTCGTGGACCGCACGGGGTACCCGCAGCGCGTCTGAGGGGTCGGGGTCCCGGCGACTACACGAAGCGGGCGGCGGCGGGCGGAAGGGTGCCGAGGTAGGTGCGGTCCTTGGTGGGGATGGAGAAGGGCTTCCCGCGGATGCGGACGTACTGGTCGTGGAACTCGGGCCCCCGGTCGATCCTCGAGTTGCTCGACGAGCCGCCGTGGAGCTGGTGGAAGGAGCCCTCGCCGAGCAGCACGACGAGCCGGGTCGCCGGCAGGTCGCACGCTCGGACGAAGGTGTCGAGGTTGAGCAAGCCCCCGCCGGGCAGGTCGAATCGCTCGTCGTAGCCGCCGAGCTCGTCGAACAGGGCCTTGGGCATGAACAGCCCGCAGCTCTCGGCCAGCGGCCCGAACCACCCGCCGGCGTTGGAGCCGGCCAGGGCGGCGATCTCAAAGAGCCGGTAGCCGTCCTCCGGCCAGGAGATCGACTCGAGAAGGGCGTCCTCGACGGCCTGGTCGTAGCCCCGGGCGACGGAACGGGACTGATGTTCGGCCCCGAGGTGCCACGCCAGCGTCGCCACGATGGGCCGGTCGTCGAGGCGCAGCCCGAGAAGGGCGTGCCGCACGACTCCCGGGGTGAAGATGCGGGCGCCGTCGACCACGACGCCCACCGACGTGCCTCGTGCGAGGGCCAGGCCCCGGTTGACGGCCGCCGCCGGTGACGGCGGCGCCTCGTCCATCGAGTGGACACGGACGTTCGGGCCCGCCGCGTCGATGGCGGCCGGGGCCATCGGCTCCCTCGACCCGTTGTCCACGACGAGGATCTCGTAGTCGTCGGCTCGGACGCCGCGCTGGTACGCGGGGGACAGCGACAGCAGCGTCCGCGGCGCCTCTCGGGCCATGTCGTGGGTCACGACGATGACCGACAGCTCGGGCCGACGCCTTGGCCATCGCACGGGGCCGACGGTAGCCAGGGACTACGCTCGCCCGTCCAGATGCTCGAGTACTACGACCTGCTCGCCCGCATCCACCGGTTCCTGGTGCCCCGGACCTACGTCGAGGTCGGAGTGCGCAACGGGCAGTCGCTGGCGCTCGCCTGCGAGGAGACGGCGTGCGTCGGCATCGACCCGGCGATGTCCATCACCTTCCCGCTGCCCCCGGCCACCACGCTCTTCCACCAGACGAGCGACGACTTCTTCGCCACCCACGACCTGCGGTCGGTGCTCGGCGGGCTCCCCGTCGACCTGGCGTTCATCGACGGGATGCACCACTTCGAGTTCGCGCTGCGTGACTTCGTCAACCTCGAGCGCTCGGGCGAGCGGGGCTCGGTCGTCCTGGTGCACGACTGCCTGCCCCTCGACCGACAGACGTCGACGCGGGAACGCACGACCGACGTCTGGAGCGGCGACGTCTGGAAGCTGGTCGTGTGCCTGCGGCGGTACCGACCAGACCTGCAGGTCGCGACGCTCGACGTCCCGCCGACGGGGATGGGCGTCGTCATGAACCTCGATCCCCGCTCGAGCGCGCTGGCGGACCGGTTCGACAGCCTCGTCGAGGAGTTCGTCCCCCTGGCCTACGACGACGTGCTGGAGCCGGACAAGGCGGGGCCGCTCAACCAGGTGAGCCATGACTGGGCGTCGGTCGAGCGGCTGCTGGCGAGCCGCCCCACCGGTCAGCGCGGCGACCGGGCGGTGGCGCGGACGTGGTCGCTCAGCCGCTCTTTCGCCACCACACTTCGGTCCAGTCGGTTTCGACGATCGCGTCGCTGATCCCTCGCTCCGCCCGGAAGTCGCACACCGCCGCTCGGCACATGGGCGCCACGCCGTAGTCGTCGACGATCAGGAAGCCGCCGGGCGACAGCTTGTCGTAGAGGTTCGCGAGGGCGTCCATGGTGGACTCGTACATGTCACCGTCCAGTCGCAGGACGGCGAGCTTCTCGACCGGCGCGGCCGGGAGTGTGTCCCTGAACAGACCGACGACGAACCGGACGCGCTCGTCGAGCAGCCCGTAGCGCTCGAAGTTGGACTCGACCTCGTGGAGGGTGACTGCCAGCTCGGCCCTGGCCCACAGGACCACTCCCTCGTCGAGGGGGTAGCGGGCGGCATCGGGGCGGGGGAGGCCGGCGAAGGAGTCGGCCGCCCAGACGAGGCGGTCGGTGTCGCCGTAGGCCTCCAGGGCGGCACGCATGAAGATGCAGGCCCCGCCCCGCCACACCCCCGTCTCCATCAGGTCGCCCTCCACGCCGTCGTCGAGCACGGCGCGGACGCAACGGTGGAGGTTGTCGAGCCGCTCGAGGCCGATCATCGTCTCCGCCTCGGGCGGCCAGTCCCGGCCCACCGACCGCACGGCCAGGTCGACCGGTCGGCTCGAGACCACTTCGAGGCCTCGCCGGGACAGGAGCCGCCGGGCGGCCTCCCAGACCACCGCGCCCAGGCGCCCGGCGCGCCCGGGCTCGGGCGTGAACGGCCGGTAGCGCTCCGGCGCGGCCGTGCGGGTGAGAACCTTCTTCAGGAGGTCGAGGTAGAGCTCGGCCGGGTCACGCGGGCGTCGGGCGGCGGGCGCGCCGACGGGTGCCGGTTCTCTCACCGCCGCATCACGCCTGCGCCCGCGCCAACCCCGCCTGCCTGAGCCGGGCGCCGCGCAGCACGTCTCCCCACCCTTCGTCGGTGGGTGGCGCCTCCTCGCCGCCGTTCACGATCGCCGCCCACGGTTGCCGTGCGCGCACGACCGGGGCCAGTGTCCGGACGTGCTCCTGGCCGCGCAGCACGGCCACGTCGTACAGCACGGCGGGCCCATCGAGGTGCCCGGCCAGGTCGCCGTCGACGACCTCGACACCGAGGTCGCCCAGCTCGACCGGGTCGATCGAGGGGTCGAGCGGTCCGGCGGCGGTGACCGCGTAGCCGGCGGCCACGACCGCCCTGGTCAGCCGAAGGTCGGGGTCGCGATCGAGTGCCAGCAAGGCCCGGAGGTGGAGATGGCGGGCTGCGTGTGCCGCTCGGTCGAAGGCGTCCTCGGTCTGGGGTACCGGTGGGTACGTGCTGAGCGCTTCGGCCCACTTGAACTGGAACTTCGCCCTGCTCTTGTCGGAGACCAGATGCTTGAAGTCGTGGTCGATGCTCGCCGACTCGGCGTGGGTCACCCGAGCCCGAGGTTGGTAGAGGATGTGCTGGCCCAGGGCGGTGATCGACAGGCACAGGTCGACGTCCTCGTAGTAGCCCGGGAAGTAGCGCTCGTCGAACCCGCCCACCGTGACCCACGTGCTCCGGCGGACGAGCAAGGCCGCCGCCGAGCAGTAGTCGACGCGGCGGAGGAACTGGTGGCGGGCCGAGCCGCCCTCGGCACCACGACCGAGATGCGAGATGAGGGCGTTGTTCCAGAGCAGCGACCCGGCTTCGAGGATTCGCCCGTCGGGGCCGTGCACCTGGCTGCCCACCGCCCCTGCCGCCGGGTGACGCTCCGCGGTCTGGACGAGGGCGCTGACCCAGTCGGGGTCAGGGACGGCGTCGTCGTTGAGGAACAGCAGGTGCTCGCCCCGGGCGACCGACGCCGCCCGGTTGCAGGCCCGTCCGAACCCGAGGTTCACGCGGGCGGACAAGACACGGGCGCCGGTGACTCGGCTCTCCACCAGCTCCACCACGTCGTCGACCGCCCCGTTCAGGATGACGATCGTCTCGAACCCACCTGCGGGGGCCTGCTGGCGGGAGAGGGCGTCGAGGCAGCGTTCGAGCAGCGGCGCATTGCGCCATCCGATCACCACGATCGACGCCCGGGGCTGCGACGGTGCCGGCAGCGAGATGTCGGGCCCCCGAGCCACAGCGTGTCAGCGCCCGGGCGCCAGGCGTCTGGCGACCGACGTCGCCGCCCGCCGGACCGGGCCGTACCTTTCCAGACGCCGCCGCATGCCGGTCACCAGGCGGTACCCGGCGGTCGACGTGACGACCGCCAGCTCCGCCTCGACCGCAGCCAGGCGCTCGGCGGCAGCGCGCGCTTCGGACAGCTCGGCGTTGGCCGCCGCCAGCGCGGTCTGGCAGTCGGCGAGGGAGGCGCGGAGCTGTTCCGCCTCCTCCTCGCTGCGGCGGGCGGCGGCCCGTAGCTGGAGGGCGAAGTCGTCCTTGAGGGCGAGGTCGAGCTGGGCGCACCTGAGCTCCTCGGCCAGCGTCTCCAGCTCCGCCGCGCTCGAGCGAGGGGCGTCATCCACCCGGTCGGGTGGCGAACCTCCGGGCGGGGAAGGCCCGTCGCTGGGCATCGATGCTCAGGGGCGGATCGCGTTCCGGACGGCGGCGATCCCGTCGAGCAGGCGCACGACCCGGCGAGCACGCATCTCCTCGACGAAGCGTCTCAAGCTCGCCTCCTGGCGCTGCGTCTCGGCCAACTCGTCGCTGATCCGGATGAGGCGCTGCGTGAGGTCGACGACCCGGGCGTTGGCGATCTCGACGTCTCGCAGCGCCTGCTCGAGCGACAGACGGTCGAGCTCCTGGTCGATGTGGCTCATCGCAGCCTCCTACTGCCGAGAGTCCGTACCGGAATCTTGTCAGATCATCACCAGCCGCTCGTCGAGATCCGACGGGGACGGGCCAGGGTGCTCCGGTAGACGCGGACCAGCTCGGCGGCCGTCGCGTCCCATGTCTGGCCCACGTCGGAGGCGAGGATCGCCGCGACCTGCTTGTCGGCGACGGCGGGGTCGGTCAGCAGCTGCTCGGCGGCATCGGCGACCGCCTCGGCGCTCCAGTCGGAGGCCACCGCAGGAAGGGCGTCGGCCAGCTCCTTGAGCGGTCCGACGGGCAGCAGAACCGTGGGGGTGCCGAAGCGGGCGGCCTCGAAGGGGACGAGGCCGAACCCTTCGGCCGACGACAGGTACAGCACGAGCGATGCGTGGCGGAGCAGCCAGTTGCGCTCCTCCGACGACACGTTCGGGAGCACCACGACGTCGTCGTCGGCTTCCCACGCGCTGGCTTCGAGGACGCGCGACGAGCCCCGGGGGACCGTGGAGCCGGCCATGACCAAGAGCATGGGCAACCCCCGCCGGCGGAGGGCGGTAGCTGCCCTTATCGCCAGGTCGCGGTTCTTGTGGGCGTAGTTGGGCCCGATGACGAGCAGGAACTGCTCGGACGCCCCGTCCCGGGCCAGCAGCGCCGGCGGCGTCCTCTGAGGCTCGATCCCGCGGAGATGGTCGGTGCCCAGCTCCAGGATGAAGAGGCGGTCCCTCTCGACGGGCAGCCGCTCGATCTCGACGGAGCGGCGGACGTCGGCGGAGAGGACGAGGACGGCGTCGAAGTCGGCGGCGGCGTGGCGCACGTTCTTGCGGTACGCCATCCAGCTCTCGACCGTGGGGTGATAGGCGCCGATCTGGTAGGCGATGAGGTCGAGGAGGGTGATCGCGGTGCGCGCCGCCACCTTCCTGAGGGGGTCGACGTCGTGGGGGCCGTCGGGCTGGAACGGGCGGTGGGCCACGTCGATGCGGCCGAAGAAGGAGAGCTCGTCCGGCTTGGCCCGCCGGGCGTCGACCTTGCGGTTGCGAGCGAGGCGCTCGGCGTAGGCCGGAAGCTCGTCGCCGAGGGCGACGGCCACCCGGTCGACGTCGGCTCGCCGCGCCAGCGCCTCGACGAGGGCGACCGTCTGCACCTGCGTCCCCATCTCCCTCGGCCACAGCCGGGACCCGTCCACGAGGACGTGGAGGCCGAGGACCTTGGCCCGGGCGGCGCGGCGCGAGATGGCGAGCGGGTGGTCGTCGCCGCGGGTCTCCTCGACCAGCGCCTTCGCCTCCGGATGGCGGGCCACGAGCCAGTCGTCCACCACATCGGCCGCGGCCGCCTCCCCGGCGTGACCCACGTCGAACGCCCGCATGACGAACGTCGAAGGCTCGAGCAGGTCGACGAAGCCCTTCCGTCGGGCGCGCAGGCTGAAATCGGCGAGCGCCTGCGCCGGCGGCACCGCCTCGGCCAGCGGCCCGACGGCGGAGGCGGCGTACCCCGAGACGAGGACGGCAGGGCCGATCGCGAAGGGCAGCGGCACCATGGCGAGCGCCGGGTCGCGGTGGCGCAGCCGGTCGGTGATGACCTGCTCGTCGACGCCGCCGGCGCCCGAGATCTGGTGAGAGACGGGTCGGTCCCCCTCGGGGAAGCTGGCGAAACCGGCGGCGTTCGAGAGGAACGACACGGTGGCCGTCTGCAAGTGCTCCTCGGCGACCGCGAGCGCCGGGTCGACGGCCCGGTCGGGGAACACCGCCGGCTCGCACACGAGCAGCAGGTGGCATCGGGTCTCCTCGTAGACGCGGTTGGCCAGCGCGCACAGCGACGGCGCCGCCCGGGTGACCGCACCCTTGGCGGCCAGCGGCGCGAGGGCGTCCTCGTCCTCGCCGCCGACCACCACGTCGATCTCCGGGTGGCCTCGCCGGAGCGTCGTGACGCTCGGGAGGCAGTCCTCCGGGAAGTCCCCGGCGAAGACGAGGGCGACGAGCGGGAGCATGCTCAGGAGGCGGACCGCACTTCGGGTGCAGGCGGTGCGGCCGCGGCCCGAGGGTCTCCCGTCCACGTCCGCCAGCGCGACTCGACGTGCACCATCCCGGCCTCCGGGGGAAGGCGCGGGTTGTCGACGACGAAGAACGAGTAGGCGCGATCGTGCCAGTCGTAGATCTTCGTCACCGGGTCGTCGTGCAGCGCGACCGACAGCACGTAGGCCCCCTTGAGCAGGGGCAGCTCGGGGACGGTGAACTCGATCACGCCGCGACCCGAGAGCTCGAGGACCAGGCCACGCGACCGCGAGTTCTGGCCGAGCAGGTGGGCGAGCCCGTCGGCCCGGTACACCGACGCCGAGCACAGGACGTTGGGCAACGGCTCCTTGGCCGCGTACGTCATCCGCACGACCAGCGGCTCGCCGGTGCGGAAGGTCGACGTCGACCGGCCGGTGCCGTCGAGCAGCACCACGTCGGTGAGGAGCGCCTCGCCGGAGCCGAACCGGCGTTCCTCGGACGGCCCCTCGCTCGGGCCACTCGGGCCGCCGTGCACCTCACCCAGGTAGCTGGCCACGACGTCGTGCGCCTCTCCCGCCTCCCGGAGCGCGCCCTCCTCGAGCCACACCGCCCGGTCGCAGAGGCTGCGGATGCTGTCCATGGCGTGGGAGACGAGCACGATCGTGCGCCCCTCGGCCTTGAACTCGGAGATGCGGTCATAGCACCGCATCTGGAAGTCCTCGTCGCCGACCGACAGCACCTCGTCGACGAGGAGGATCTCGGGCTCCACGGAGACGGCGACGGCGAAGGCCAGCCGGGCGTACATCCCGGTGGAGTAGTTCTTCACCGCCACGTCCATGAAGGGCTCGATGCCGGCCAGGTCCACGATCTCGTCGTAGCGCGCCGCCACGTCCCGGCGGGTCCGGCCCAGCAGCGATCCCGACAGGAACACGTTCTCGCGGCCGGTGAGGTCGGGGTGGAACCCGATGCCCAGCTCCAGCAGCGAGGCCATCGTGCCGTTCACCTCCACGTACCCGGCGTTGGGCGTGAGGATCCGGGCCATGGTCTTGAGCATCGTGGACTTGCCCGAGCCGTTGGCTCCGATGATCCCCGTGGTGGAACCCACCGGGACCTCGAGGTCGATCCCCTTCAGGGCCCAGAACTCCTCGTACCGGTTCCGCCGGAAGAGCACCTTCTCCTTCAGGGTGTGCGAGGGCTCGTGGTAGACGCGGTAGCTCTTCCACACGTCGTGACAGGCGATCGCCGACAGGGCCATCTACACCAGCTCGGCGAACAGTCGTTGCGAGCGGTTGAAGACGACGGCGCCCACGGCCAGGGCGATCAGCGCGAACCCGAGATCGCCGGCGAGGAGCCCCAGCTCGGGCCCGCGATCGAGCAGGGTCACGTTGCGCAAGGAGACGACGACCCCTGTCATGGGGTTGAGCTTGAGCAGCGTCGCCACGCCGGGGTTCTTGGCGACGAACTGCAGGGAGTAGATGACCGGGGTGGCCCAGAACCAGAGCTGCAGGAGTATGCCGATGAAGTGGGCGGTGTCGCGGAGGAACACGTTGACGGCGGACAGGAGGAGTGCGAGGCCGTAGGCCATGACCAGAGCCACCGCCACGATGGCCGGGGCCCACAACAGCTGGGCGCTCGGCGGGCCGACGACGAGCAGGACGGCGACCATGAGGACGACGAACTCGAAGGCGAAGGTCACCAGGCTGGACAGGACGGAGGCAAGGGGCAGGATCGCCTTCGGGAGGTAGACCTTGCGCAGCAGGTAGCCCGACGAGGTGACCGACGTCGTCGACCTGCTCAACGAGTTGCTGAACAGGTTCCAGACGGTGAGCCCGGCGAAGAAGTACAGCGCGAAGGGCACGTCGTTCCCGTCGGGGCGCGGCTTGTCGACCGCAGGGTGCGCCCCGATGATGAACTTGAAGACCACGTAGTACAGGGCGACGAGGAGAAGCGGCGTCGCCAGCGACCAGAGCATCCCCAGGAACGTGCCGCGGTGCTCCACCTTCAGGTCGCGCCGGACGAGGTTGACGGTGAGCTCTCGCGCCTGGACGAGCTCGCGGAGGCTGCCTCGGATCGAGACCGGGCGCCGGCGGGTGGCGCGAGGCGGGAGCGCGGGCGGCGGGGCGGTCAGGCTCTGGCTGCCCACGGCCCCCGAGCCTACCAAGGGGGCGTCACCGGCCTTCGGGCGGTCCGTGCGCGTGGCTTGCCGGTCGCCCGTGCCCCCGCGTCGTCAGCACGAGCGCGGCGCCGGGTCCGGCGCCACCGTGGTGGGCGGGGCGGCGGCCGGGTTGATGAAGCCGACGAAGTCGGTGCCGAGGACGAGCACCAGGTCGGCCGACCTGAGCGTGCTGTCCCTCGTCACCTCGGCCCCGGCCTTGAGCCCGTTCTGGAGCGACCGGGCCTTGGCTTCCTGGCCCGGAGCGTGGCGGATGACGGTGCGGGGGTACACGGCCGGTCGGGCGTCCCCCACCCCGACGACGTTCACGCCGACGGCCTTCATATCCTGGGCCACCGCGGCGGCCGCGCCCTTCCGGTCGGTCCCGTTCAACACCTGCACGCGGAAGTCGGCGAGGGTGAGAGGTCGGGTCGTCGACGGAGAGGGGGGCCCAGGAGCGGTCGTGCCCACGTTCGGCGACGGCGCTTGAGTCGTCGGCGGGCTGATCGGCGCCTGCCCGTTGATCTTGGCGATCTCGTCCTGGGCGTCGTCGACCTCGAGCACGAGGACGTCCTTGCCGTCGATGGTCTGCGGCGCGGTGGGGAGCACGAGCGTCTCGACCGAGTCGGGATCGACGGAGCGGAAGCGGCGGGCCACGTGGGTGATGTCGGAGGTCGACATGGTGGCGTCCACCGTGAGGTTCTTGACGCCGATGCCGATCAGGCGGTTGAGCGTGATGGGACTGGAGATCCCCGTCGACACCGCCTCCCTCATCACGCGCCGGACGAAGTCCTGCTGGCGCTCGATGCGGCCCAGGTCGCCACGCGGGTCGGCGATCCATCTGCCGTCGACCAGCGTCTCGTACTCGCGGCTGCGCACGTAGGCCAGCGCCTGCGTGCCGTCGAGCTCGACGCACCCGGCGCGAGGGATCTCGAGGCCGCTCCTCGCGTCGCGGGCCGGGGCGGGGGAGAACACCGTGACGCCGCCGACGGCGTCCACGATCTCTCGGAAGCCCACGAAGTCGACCTCGGCGTAATGGTTCACCTGGATCCCCAGCGCCACGAGGGTGCTGATCAGCCCTTCGGGACCGCCGACGGCGAAGGCGGTGTTCACGCGGTCGGACCTGTCGGTGCCGGCGATGGGCACGTAGAGGTCGCGCGGGATGGACAGGATGGCTGCCTTCCGTTGCGCCGGGTCGACGTGCAGCACCATGATCGTGTCGCTGCGCTCGCCGCCGACCTCCTCCTTGCCCGCCTGGGCGGCGGCCGGTCCGGTGAGGCGCTCGCGGCTGTCGGAGCCGACGAGCAGCACGTTCATGACCTGACCGGGGACGTCCTCGTCGAGGCCGGGAACGTGGACTCGGTTGATCTGGTCGAGCCGCCACTGGAAGTAGGCGTAGGTGCCGCCGACCACCAGGTTGAAGACGACGAGGAAGATCGTCGTCCCGATGATCGTGCGCCGCCGCCGCCGGCGCTGTCGGAGGACGACGGCCCGGGGGACCTTCGGGGCGGAGCGCCGCCCGCCTGGGGCGCCCGCGGCGCGCGCCGGAGGCGACGGCCGGGCGAGTGGGGGC
>DATACM010000128.1:0-1810 GCA_036259055.1 Acidimicrobiales bacterium
GCCACCCGAGCTCTTGGAGCTGGCGCGACCCCTGCGTGCATCTGCCATGTGCGAAGTACCCCCTTGGACGGGCTGAACTAGATGTAGACTACACCTATCTGAAACCGGCGTCAGGTGGTGCTGCCGGGTTTCTCTGCCAGTCGGCGCCCTCGGCTGTCACAATACAAGAGAACGGCATTCGCCAGGGGAGGCATCGATGACCGAGGTCATGCACCCGCCCAAGTCCCAAGCGCTGCAGGCCCTGTACTGGCGCAGCGAGATCCTCCAGGTCATGTACTGGCTGCGCGGGGAGGGCTTCGGCGACCAGATCGACGCCTCGCTGCTCGAGCGCTTCCTCGGGGTCGACGCCGAAATCGGCGTCCGGTACCTCGACCGGCTGGTCGAGGAGGGCTACGTGGAGCGCGCAGGCGACCGCTACGCGCTGTCGGAGCTGGGCCGGCGGGAGGGCGGCCTCGAGTTCGCCACCTCGTTCAGCGAGCTCACCCGCCCCACCCACGGCGAGTGCAGCGCCGACTGCTGGTGTCACAACTCGCCGGAGGAGGCCGCCGCCTGTCAGGCCGAGCGGGCCGCCGCCCACGACCACGACCACTAGACACGACTACTGCTTCTGCTTTCTCGGCTGCACCACACTGCGCCACCAGCGTGAGGGAGGGACCACAGTGAGGAACACCATGGAGGAGCCCCAGGGCGGACTACCCCGCAACTACCTGAGGGCGAGCCTGCTGCTCTTGATCGCCGAGTCCCCGGCCCACGGGTACGACCTCCTCGAGCAGATCGGCGAGCTGGGCCTGCGCAACGTCGACCCGGGCGGCCTCTACCGGGCGCTGCGGGTGATGGAGCAGGACGGCCTGGTCGCCTCGTGGTGGGAGCACTCCTCGGCCGGGCCCGCCCGTCGCAGCTACCGCCTCACCGAAGAGGGCGTCGAGTGGCTGCACGCGTGGGCCGGCGCCCTGCGCGAGGGCCGTCGCTTCCTCACCGCCTACCTCGGCCGGTACGACGCGATAACCGCGGCGACCGGCGTCACCGCCGTGGCCGCCGTGGCCGAGCCGGCGCCGGTCGAGCCCCTGTCCTGACGACGTCCGGTCGGGGCGGGAATCGTTCCGCCGCCGACCGGGTTGGACCTGAACTGTGAGTGAGACGACCAGCGACCTGACGACGGAGGACATCGGCGGCACGGCGGCACCCGGTTCGCTGCGGGTCGCCGTCGCCGGCAAGGGCGGAGCCGGCAAGACGACCTTCTCGGCCACCCTCGCCCGCCTGATGGCCCGCCGGGGCAAGCGGGTCGTGGTCATCGACGGCGACAGCAACCCCAACGTGGCCGTCGCCCTCGGCGTCAGCCGCGAGTCGGCCGCCGCCACCGCGCCCCTCCCGACCAGCCTGGTCTCCCGGCGGCTCAACGGCAGCGCCCTCAAGGACCCGGTCGCCGAGGTGGTCGACCGCTACGGCACCGCCGCCCCCGACGGCATCCGCGTGCTGCTCATGGCCATGCCCTCCCACGCCGACGAGGGCTGCCTGTGCTCGGCCCACGCCACCGTCAGCGGGCTGCTCAACGACGTGGGCACCGAGACCGACGTGGTCACGATCCTCGACCTCGAGGCCTCGCCCGAGCACCTCAGCCGGGGCACGACCCGCAACGTCGACATCCTCCTGCTCGTGGTCGAGCCGTACTACCGGTCGTACGAGACGGCCCGGCGCATGGCCGCCCTGGCCGCCGAGCTGCCGATCAAGCACGTGGGCGTCATCGCCAACAAGCTGCGCCGGCCCGGCGACCTCGAGGCCATGGCCGAGTACTGCGAGCGCCACAGCCTCA
>DATACM010000129.1:0-5742 GCA_036259055.1 Acidimicrobiales bacterium
CCCGGCGCTTGGGCGCCGGGCGGACTCGAGCCTCGTCGTGTGGATGGTCCATCGTTTCCTGTCTCCTCCTGGCGGGCACACGGTCGTTGCCATCGCCGGGGCCGGTTGTACGAAATCGCCGGTATCGCGGCGGTAACCGGCGGCGTTTATGTGGCGGTTATGCGGGCGGCGCGACCATCGACGGGAGCGGTCGTTACTCTCGGAGGTCGCAGTGCGGGTGCTGGTTGCCGAAGACGAGCAGGTCCTGGCCGACGCCATCGGGCGGGGCCTGCGCCGTGAGGGGATGGCGGTCGACGTCGTGAACGACGGCGCCGAGGCCCTCGACCGCCTGGCCGTGAACGGTTACGACGTGGTGGTGCTCGACCGCGACCTGCCGAAGGTGCACGGCGACGACGTGTGCCGGTCGCTGACGTCCGACCCGACGTCGCCGCGCGTGCTCATGCTCACCGCCTCCGCCGGCATCGACGACCGGGTCGACGGCCTCACCCTGGGGGCCGACGACTACCTGCCCAAGCCCTTCGCCTTCGCCGAGCTGGTCGCCCGCATCCGCGCCCTCGGGCGCCGGGCCACGCCGGCGCTGCCGCCCGTGCTCTCCCGCCGGGGGGTCACCGTCGACCCGGCCCGACGAGTAGCCGCACGGGACGGCCAGTTCCTGCGGCTGACCAAGAAGGAGCTGGCCGTCCTCGAGATCCTCCTCGCCGCCGACGGCCGGGTGGTCAGCGCCGAGGAGCTGCTGGAGAAGGCGTGGGACGAGCACGCCGACCCGTTCACCAACGCGGTGCGGGTGACAGTCATGAAGCTGCGCAAGAAGCTCGGGCGGCCCCCGCTCATCGAGACGGTCCCCGGGGCGGGCTACCGGATGTGAGCGTGCGGTTCCGCCCGACCATCCGCCTGCGCCTCACCCTGCTCTACGGCGGGCTCTTCCTCGCCGCCGGCGCCGTCCTCTTGGCCGTCAACTACGCCCTGGTGCGCCGGGGACTGGACCGACAGATCCAGCCCGTGCAGGTGCACGTCCCGGAGCCCGGGACGGCCGTGGTCGAAGGGCCGTTGGGTGACGAGCTGCTCATCCGCCCGGCCCCCTCCGCCGGGGATCCCGCCGACGTCCTGAACCAGTTCCAGGACCGCCTGCGCGACAAGGCCCTGCACGAGCTGGTCGTGCAGTCGGGGCTCGCCCTGGGGCTCATGGCGGTGGCTTCGGTAGGGCTCGGATGGCTGATCGCCGGGCGCGTGCTGCGCCCCCTCCAGCACGTGACCGCCACCGCTCGCCAGCTGTCGGAGGCCAACCTCGACCGGCGCCTCGACCTCCAGGGGCCCCGGGACGAGCTGAAGGAGCTGGCCGACACCTTCGACGCCATGCTCGAGCGCCTGCAGCGGGCGTTCGAGAGCCAGCGCCGGTTCGTAGCCAACGCGTCGCATGAGCTGCGGACGCCGCTGGCGGTGCAGCGCACGCTCGTCGACGTGGCCCTCGCCGACCCCGACGCCACCAAGGAGGACCTGCGGGCCATGGCGGTGAGCGTCAGCGAGGCCATCGACCGCAGCGAGCACCTCATCGACAGCCTCTTGGTGCTGGCCCGCAGCGAGCAAGGGCTGGGCCGTACCGAGGACGTCGACCTCGCCGAGGTCGCCGCTCGGGCCGTCGACCAGCTCGCCGCCGAGGCCGACGCATCGGAGGTGACGATCGAGCGGGCCCTCGGACAGGCGCCGGTGCGGGGCAATCCCGTGCTTCTCGAGCGCCTGGTGGCCAACCTCGTGCAGAACGCGGTGCGCTACAACCACCGGGGCGGCTGGGTGGAGGTGACGACGCGGTCCGACGGAGGCCGG
Source organism: Acidimicrobiales bacterium (assembly GCA_036259055.1). Taxonomy (GTDB): domain Bacteria; phylum Actinomycetota; class Acidimicrobiia; order Acidimicrobiales; family AC-14; genus DASZJY01. The sequence continues at coordinate 1,822 of DATACM010000129.1, forward strand.
GCACGTCTCGAGGTCCGCAACCCCGGGCCGGTGGTGCCGCCCGACGAGGTCGAGGGCCTTTTCGAGCCCTTCCGCCGGCGGGGCCAGGACCGGGTGGACTCGGCGCGCGGCGTCGGGCTCGGCTTGTCGATCGTGCGGGCCGTCGCCCAGGCCCACGGCGGCGCGGTCACCGCCGACGCGCCGGCGGCCGGCGGTCTCTCGGTGCGAGTCGAGCTGCCCTCGTCCTCCCGCGAGCGCAAGCCCGCGCAGCTCGCCACCGGGGCCGGTTGAGCGCGGCCGCCGTCCGCGGCCCATGCGCCGCCGCCGCCCGCGACCACCTTGGCGAACTGATCGTCGAAGTGGCTCCCCAGCGACCACCTCCCCGAACTGATCGTCGAAGTGGCTCCCCAGCGACCACCTTGGCGAACTGATCGTCGAAGTGGCTCGTCGCTGGTGCCCGCCAGGCGCCGTCAGCCCCCGCTGCGCTGGAGCTGCATCAGGGCGGCGGCGTCGTCCTCGGTGGCCTCCGGTCCGTAGCCGAGGACGACGGTGGCCCGGCGGCCGCAGCTCGGGCACACCAGGGCGGCCACCGCCAGCATGTCGTCGGGGTCGGAGGCCCCCTCGATGCGCCGCAGGTCGACCAGCTCCACGTCGGCGGCGTCACTGTCCGTGCGGCACGAGAAGCACCGGAGGCGGCCTCCGGGGCGAGCGGCCATCTGGCCGGTGTACCCGGCCAGCTCGAACTGGGCGACCAGCTCGGCGAGGGTGCTGTCGCTGGGATCACCGCCGTCGGCGCTGGGATTGGCCACCGGCGCCATTCTTGCCCACCCCGGTCGGCGATCTGAACGAGCGGTCGTTTCGCCGCCCCACCGCCCGGGTAGGCGCGTCACTGCCCGTCGGCATCCCTGGCGGCACAGGAGCGCCACGTGACCGAGCCACCGTTCGACCTCGCCACGCCCGTCCCACCGGACCCCTTCCCGCCCGTCGACCCCCCGCCCGGTCCGGCGCCCGAGCCCAGCCCGGTGCCGAGGCCCGATCCGGCGCCCCCCATTCCCGATCCCCAACCCATCTGAGGGTCGAAGAGGAAACTACCTGCGCACTTCCCAGGAGGAATCGGCTGTGGGAGTTGATGAAAATGCGCAGGTAGTTTCCTTTCGGACCCTGACCGAAGCCCCGAGGAGGCCGTCGTGAAGCAGTTGGCCGAGTACAACGTTGTGGCGACCTTCCCCGACATGGGTGCGGCGCGCAAGGCCATCGACGCCCTCGGCCGCGCCGGCATCGAAGCGGAGGACATCTCCGTGCTCGGCCAGGCGGTCGACGAGGCCCGCTCGGACCCCGACACCCGGCTCCGCGACCTCGACGCCACCGCCGACGTGGCCAAGAAGGCGGTCGGCGGCGCGGCCGCGGGAGGTGCCCTGGGAGCGTTGGCCGGCGCCGCCGCCTTCGTCATCCCGGGCGTGGGCCCGGTGATCGGCATGGGCCTCCTGGCCGCCGCCGCCGGCGGCACCGTCGCAGGGGCGAGCGTGGGCGGCATGGTCGGCGGAGTCGCCGGGTTGAGCCTCGAGGACGACTGGGACCTCACCTTCCAGGAGTCGCTTCGTGCCGGCCGCGTGCTCGTCGCCGTGCACGCGGCGGACAAGGCCGACGTCGAGAAGGCGGCCGAGGTCCTGAAGGAGGAGGAGGCGGACCAGCTCGAGTGGATCGACTCGGAGGGCCGCAAGCTCGACGACAGCGAGGAGGCCGCCGACCGCGCCTCTCCCTGAGGCCGGCCCATGCGGAAGCTGTCGGACCACGGTTTCGACGACCACCCCGCCGCCGACCCCGACCGGGCGCAGCTCGCGTGGGCGGTGGCACTCCTCGACGACTGCGAGCCCTGTGACGACCTGCGGGTCGAGCTCACGCTGGAGGAGGCGGGCCGACCGGGTGCCGGACTGGTCGGCCATCTCGCTCCGTCCACCGCCCGCCGCCTCCGCGCCGCCCTCGCACGGGCCCTCCGGGAGATGGGCGAGGCACCGGGCGACTGAGCGCGGCGTCCGGGCCTGCTCGACTACCCCATCTGCAGGCCGTGAGCCTGGGCGAGACGGGGCACCGACGTGGGATCGACGTCGAGCCCGTAGTCGGCCGCGATCGCCGCCAGAGCGGCCATGTCCGGCTGGACGCCTGGGCGCAGCACGTCGGCGAGGCGCTCGAAGTACCCCTCGAAGCCGCCGGGCGTGACGACCTCGAGGAGACGAGCCGGCCGGTCCGTCGCGTTCCAGAACGCATGAGGGACGCCTCGCGGCTTGAGGACGAGGTCTCCCGCCCGTGCCACCAGCGTCTCGTCGCCCAGCTGCACACCAACCTCTCCCTCGAGCACGAACGACCACTCGTCCTCCCGGCTGTGGGTGTGGACGAGCGCGCCCAGGGCCCGAGGGAACAGGGGATGGATGATGAAGGACACCGCCCCGCCGGTCGCCTCGGCGCCCGCGAGCAAGATGGCTCCGACCGGCCCTTCCAAGAGCGTTCGGGCGTCGCCTGCGGGCACGACTCCGGCGTGTTGGTTCGACATGGCTCTTCCTCCTCGGGAACGTTTTCCTAATGCCGTTAGGCTAACGCCGGCCGTGGCGAACGTCAATAGGTTTACCTATGATTGTTAGGTGAACGACGAGGAGGGGGGGGCCCGCCGGCGGCCCGACCGGCGTCTCGAACGCCACGAGGCGACGAAGCAGGAGCTGGTCGGCATGGCGTGGCGGCTCGCCCGCGAGCGGGGGCTGGGGAGCTGGTCCCTGCGCGATCTCGCCGACGCCGTCGGCATGCGGGCGCCGTCTCTGTACGTGTACTTCGAGGGGAAAAACGCGCTGTTCGACGCCATGTTCGCCGACGGCTACCGGGCGTTCCTCGCCCGCATCGACGCGACACCAATCGAGCGCAACCCGCACGCCATGATCCGGCGGGCGGCCCACGTCTTCTTCGACTTCTGCACAGAGGACCCGGCGCGCTTCCAGCTCCTGTTCCTGCGGACGATCCCGGGGTTCGCGCCTTCGGACGAGTCCTACGGTCTGGCGCGCCAGGCCCTCGACCGGCTCGTCGAGGTGCTCCGCCAGGCGGACGTCGCAGACCCGCGGGACGTCGACCTGTGGACGGCTGTGCTCACGGGGCTGGCGACGCAGCAGATCAGCAACGACCCGGGCGGTGACCGGTGGGCTCGCGTGGTCGACGAGGCGGTGGACAGGTTCCTCGCCGGCAGGCCGCCGCCCCGGAAGGCGAGGACGCCCGGACGGCGCCGGGACCGAGACGCCTGACGCTCAGCGCTTCGGCTGGAAGATCCAAAGGCCGGAGTCGCGGTCGGAGGCGAGCACGTACTTCTGGCCGTTCGGGTGCTTGTGCACCTCCACGCCCCAGAAGTTGTTGCCCTGCTGGGTGACCGGCTTCCCGCTCGTCGTCGTCATGCCAAGACCGGCGAGAACGCCCCCACCTCGGTGAGCTGGCCCTTCTTCGAGTAGGCGAGCACCCGGAAGCCACCGGAGTAGTACGACACGTAGACAAGGTCGGCGTCAGGATCGGTGGCCACCTCGTGGACCGAGAGGTCCCCGAACCCCGACCCGTACGCAGGGTCGCGGGCCTCGGGGATGGCGAACTGATCGAGGTCGGCGAACGTCTTGGCGTCGAACAGGTGGATGTAACCCCACCCGTCGAAGACCGCCTTCACGGCGACGGTGGAGCCGGCGGTGCCGACGGCGGCGACGGGGTGCCCGACCCGTCCTCAGAGCAGGCGTAGCCGTCGAGGGAGGCGCCGAGGATGCGGAAGCCGTCGGTACGGGACACGAACACCGCCGGGATGGCGGCTTCGACGATCATGCTGACGAGCGCCTCGCACCCGTCGACGCCCGTGCGGTTGAACACGATCGCCCCCTTGTAGCCGGCGGCCTGAACGTTCTGCACCTTGGGCGTGAAGTTGCACAC
>DATACM010000130.1:0-9314 GCA_036259055.1 Acidimicrobiales bacterium
CGGGAGGCCGGCGCGAGGAGGCCCCGACCGAGTCGCTAGGATGAGGCAGGGCCACAGTTGCAGTTGCGCGCACGGCCCGCGCCTTCGTGCTCAGCCGCTCCCGAAGGTTCGCGCCCGGCTGCGCGGCAACGGTGAGCCTCCGCGACGACGGGGCCGTCCGCCGCCCCATTGACGTGTCGCCAGGAGGTCGCATGAACACCACCAAGCCCAAATCGTTCTGGTCGAGCGTCCCCGGCTTCGTCACCGGGCTGGCCGGCCTGCTGACCGGTGTCGTCGGCTTGATCACCGTGCTGATCCAGCTCGACGTGATCGGGGGCGGGTCCGACGACTCGCCGAGCCCCACCGACCAGCCGGCGGCGACGACCGAGACGACCCGCCGCTCCACTCGCTCGGGGGCCGGTGCGAGCCAGTCAGGCCAGCCTCCTCAGTTCGCGGTGACGCCGGCTTCGGTGAGGCTCGACACGGGCCTCAACAAGGAAGCCGACGTGGTCGTGCGCAACACCGGCGCCACCGAGCTCAGCGTCGACGACGTCAGCCTGAGCGGTCCGGCGGCCGCCGAGTTCGCCGTGAACGAGCAGGATTGCACCGCGGACGAGCTCGCCCCCAACAGCTCCTGCTCGATAAAGGTGACCTACGCGCCGTCGGCCCGGGGCGAGCACTCGGCGACGTTGCGCGTCGCGGTGGCAGGGGCGTCAAGCCCCCAGCAGGTGGCCCTCAGCGGCTCGCGGCTGCTCTGACGCCGACGCGCCGGGCGGACGCGGAACGGCGCCCGAGCCGGCGCTCGGGCGTCGTGCTCTCAGAGACACCCGGCACGTCCGTCGCCGTGCCCGGTGCCTCTTGGCCCGCCGCCGACCCCGCAGGGTGAGCGGCAATGGCCTCGGCGGGGACGCCGAACCAGCACAGCGCCCGGAACCGTCCCGACGGCTCGAGGACCACCAGCTCCCCCCAGCCGGGAGCGGGTCGGCGCGCGAGGCGGAGCCGGCGGAAGGCGCTGCGTGCCTCCTCCTCGGTGGAGAAGACCCCGCGAAGGCTGCGGAGCCCTCCGACCGCTTCCTGACGCAGCCCGCCGAAGAGCAGGTACCACGAGCTCGGCCCTTCGGAGGCGCCGGGCGTGTGGATGGGGCGGTCGTTCATGGCGCTTCCATTCCGCCACACCGGCGCGCCGTTGGGAATGGTGAAGGCCGGCCTCTTGAAAAGGGGAGGCCAGCACCCGCAGGGGTGGTGCCAGCACCCCATCCGTCGCTCAACGATGCCGCTCTGGTATCAGGAGCGTCCTCTAAGGTTCGTGTCGAACATGGAAGGGCCGGCGGCGGGGGCACCCCCGCTCAGGGTGGTCATCGCCGACGACGAGTACCTCGTCCGGGAGGGCGCCCGCAGCGTGCTCTCCACCATCCCGGGCATAGAAGTGGTCGGCGTGGCGGCTGACCCCGAGCAGCTGATGGAGCAGATCGCCGAGACCGCGCCCGACGTCATCCTGCTCGACATCAAGATGCCGCCGACTCACCGGGCCGAGGGCATCGAGGCCGCGCTGCGGATCCGCCGGGAGCACCCGCGTATCGGCGTGGTGATCCTCTCGCAGTACGCCGACCCCGAGTACGCCCTCGAGCTCCTGCGGGACGGCTCCAAGGGCCTGGCCTACCTGCTGAAAGAGCGGCTGGGCCGTCCCAACCAGCTGGCCGAGGCGATCCACGAGGTCTCCCAGGGAGGGTCCATCCTCGACCCGAAGGTCGTCGACGCCCTGGTGGAGGCGCAGCGGCGCCGCTCTCGGTCCCGGCTGCACGGACTCACCGAGCGGGAGTACGAGGTGCTGACCCTGATGGCCTCCGGGAAGACCAACGCCGCCATCGCCAACGCCCTGTTCCTCAGCGAGCGGGCGGTGGAGAAGCACATCAACTCGATCTTCCGCCGGTTGGGCCTGAGCGAGGAGCTCGACATCAACCACCGGGTGGCGGCGGTGCTGTACTTCCTCCAGCGCGACGTGGGCTGACGGCGACGGCGTCGGCCCCGTCGCCGGCCTCGCCTGCCGCTCGGCCCTCGGCAGCCGCGTCCGGCGGACCGTCGTCGACCGGGAAGCGGCCGACCACGGTCGTCCCCCGTCCCGGCTCCGAGGCGATCTCGAGCGCGCCGCCGAGCGAGCGAGCCCGGTCCTCCATGTGGAGGACCCCGCCCCGCCGGCCGACGTCGTCGGGCAGGAACCCGCGGCCGTCGTCGACCACCTCGACGACCAGCTCGGTGCCGTCCAACCGGGCGGAGACGGCGATCTTCGACGCCCCCGAGTGCTTGAGGGCGTTGGTGATCGCTTCGCCGAGGAGGAAGTAGGCGCCGCTCTCCACCTCGGGCGGGAGGCGGGGGAAGGGCTCGGGCGAGCAGGTGAAGCGGGCCGTGACCGGGAGGCGGCTGACGTAGCTGCGCAGGGCGGCGGTGAGGCCCCGGTCCAGCAGTATCGACGGGTAGAGGTCGTGGGTGACCTCTCTCATCTGCTCGATGGCCCGGTCGAGCTCCCGCCCCAGCTCCTCGTAGTTGGCCGCCTCGACCTCGGACCCGGCGCCCTCCTGGAGCAGGCCCAGGCGCATGCGCAGCACGACGAGCTGCTGCTGGATCCCGTCGTGGAGGTCACGGGCCAGGCGGTGACGCTCGTCGTCCTGGGCGGCCACGATCCTCCTCGACGTCTCCTGCAGGGCGGCGGCCTGGTGCTCGACCAAGTCGAGCTTGTTGCGGAGCTCGAGCCGCATGTGCTCCAGCGTCGTGCCGAGACGCCCCACCTCGTCGGTGCCCCGGACGCTGAACGACGCCTCCATGTCGCCCCCGGCGATGTGCGACGCGGTGATGGCCAGCCGCTCGAGGGGACGGATCACCACCCGGAAGAGCAGCCAGCCGAGGGCGATCACGAGGAGCGTGAGCACCACGCTGGCCGCCAGGCGCGTGTCGGCGAGGGACCGGTTCAGCCGGCCGACGGGGTCGGCGAGTACCACGCCGACGATCGCCCGGGTGGGCTCGTTGGCCCGCCCCACCGGGGCGTAGGCCACCAGGCGCTTCTCGCTCCCCACCCGGACGACCGTGGGGGTGGCGGGGAGCCGCTGGCGGCCGGCGTCGGGCGGCTGCTGCGGAGCGCCCGAGAGTGTCGTCCCCGCCACCCGGTCCGACGCCACGAGGACCACGTCGTCGGTGTTGCCGATCTGGCGGCGGAGGCGGTAGGCGAAGGCGTCGGAGAACTCGAACCCTCCGACCAACAGGTACTCGCCCACCGCGACGGGGACGGCCTGGACGTACTTGCCCCTGGTCGTGCGGATGAGGCGGCTGGAGGGGTCGCTGCCTACCGGCGCGGCCGGGACCTCGGAGGGCGAGGCGATGGCGTGCCCGACGCCCGCCGGCGGGACGAGCTCCCGGCCCTCGGCGTCCACCAGCCGCAGCAGGTCCAGCTCCAGGTTCCCGGCGGCCCGCCCGAGCTCGGCGATCAGGTCGGGGCGTCGCCTGGGATCGGTGAAGCCCAGCGAGGTCAGAAGCTGCCCGAGGTTGCGAAGGGTGACGGCCAGCTCCCGCTCCCGTTCCTTGTACGCCTCCTCGAGCAGGCTGAGGTGGCTCCGGGCCTGGGCGTCGGCCTGGTCCTCCAGCACGGCGCGGGTGAGCCGGGCGGCGATGAGGCCGGTGATGACGATCGAGACCATCACCGCCACCACCATGGCGCCGACCACCTTGAGCAGCACCGACGAGCGGATCTTGGGGAGCGCCGCCCGCGGCGGCGCCGGCCGCCGACGTGCGCCCGCCGCCTCGGAGTCGCCGCTCATCGGGCGCTAACGCGGGGCCGACGCCTCGGCGACGCGCTGTGCCTCGCCCAGGGCCTCGGCCGCATCGCGCCCTTCGCGGATGGCCTGGTCGATGGCCCGGGCGAACGCCTTGGTCGCCTCGGGGAAGGCGCTGAGCGTCTCGGGACGGGCGGTCTTCAGCTGCTCGAGGAAGACCTTGAGCTCGGGGTCCTGGAAGAAGGGATCGGCGAACAGCCGCTCCCGGACGGGCAGCCGGCCCTCCTCCTTGGCGAACCGGATGGCGTAGCGGTCGGAGATGAGATGGACCATGAACCGGAAGGCGAGCTCGCGTTGCGTGGACCCCTTGGCCACGAACATGCTGCTGCCGCCCATGGCCGATCCTTGGGTGGTGCCGGCGACGCCCCTCGGCATCGGCGCGGACTTGTAGATGGCGCCCTGGGGGGCAGTCCGCAGCTTGGTCAGGTCCCACGAGCCGCTGGCGTGGACCGCGGTCGTGCCCGACTGGAAGAGGGCGAAGGCGTCGCTCGAGTGGGAGTCGGCGGCGCGCGGTGGGAACGCGACCCCCTGGCGGACGAGGTCGGCCAGGAACCCGACGGCCTGCACGACGGGCGGGGAGTCGATCCCGAAGGTGGGGCGGCCGCCGGCGTCCACCTTCACCAGCTCGCCGCCGTTGGCGACGACCCATCCCATCGTCCACCACGTGCTCGTGGGCAGGGCGATGCCCCGGCGGGACCCGTCCGGGGAGGTGACGGCCCGGGCGAGGGCGCCGAACTCCCCGAAGGTCATCGGCTGGCCCGGGCGCTCGACACCTGCGGTCCGCAAGGCCTCGGTGTTGAGGATGAGGACGAGGGCGTTGGTGTCGAGGGGCACCCCGTAGCGCTTTCCTGCCCAGGTCACGTCCTCGAGGGCGCCCGGGAAGAAGTCGGCCGGCTCGAGGTCGCTCGCCCACAGGTCGTCGAGGGGCTGGGCCAGGCCCTCGCTGGCAGCCGAGAAGGCGTGCGACTGCACGACGTCGGGGCCCGATCCGCTGCTCAGCCCGGCCCGCACCGTGTCCGGCATCTCCCGGATCGGGGCCTTGTCCACGACGATCCGGACGTCGCTGTTCTCCCGCTCGAAATCGCGGACGGCGTCGATGAACGTCGGCGTCACCCAGTCGTCCGTCATGAGGACACGGAGCGTGGTGGGCTGCTCGTCGCCACCGCCGGCGCACGCCGACGCGACGAGCGCCAGGACGGCGAGCAGCGTGCCCAGCACCAGCCGGCGGGAGGTGCCGGCCCTGCGGAAAGTCGAGGTCATCCGCCGCCCCCTTGTTGGCTCCCGGTCAGTCAAGCACCGGGCTCCCCGGCCCGCAACGACCGGGCAAGAGACCTCGATGACTGCTGATCTACGCAGGTCGGGCCTCCGGCCCGAAGCGCTGACCAGCAGCTGCGCGGTCATCTCTCGCTGGTCAGCGCGATAGAACAGCAGTCATCAACCGGTGATCTCCTTGATCCGCCGGGCCATCTCGCCGGCGCCGGGGGTGATCGGGGCGTTCTGGTCCTGCATGGCGACGATGAGCTTGGTGAGGTCGCCCTGCACCCGGATCTTGCCGGCCATGAACGCCTGCATGGCCGCCTCGCGCGTGCCGTCCACGAAGATGGCCTTCGCCGTCTCGTAGTCGAGAGTCATGCTGACGTCGGGCTGCTCGAGGTGGCCGAGGCCCATCTCCAGCTCCCCGGACGTGGTGTCGATGTGGGCCTCGATCTCGCCCGCCGTGAACGGCACCTCGGTGATCACCTGATTGATGCGCACCGGGTTGGTGACGGGCTGGCTCTCGTCGTGGAACTCCTCGCGGATGCGGCGGGCCTCGGTGATCCACTCGTCGGAGAGGAAGGGATAGCTGGGCACCCGCGGGAGGGTACTGGTTGCGCGTCCTGCCGGGTTCCCGGGCGCCAGGTCGTAGACTGGGGCCATGGAAACGAGTGGATCGCAGGCCACGAGGGCTCCATCGGGCGAGGTCAAGCTCGGCGAGATGTGCGACGTGTGCGCCCAGGTCGTGCCTCCGGAGGAGGCGGTCAGGGAGGAGCTCAGCGTCGCCGGCGCCATGTGCCCCTCGCCGATGGTCTTCCACAAGGAGTGCTACGAGCAGGCGTCGGAGCTGTGGCAGCCCGACCCCGACTCCTACTGCACGGTCGACCCGTTGTTCCCCGAGACCGGCCAGTGGACCAACCCGGAGGGCCAGCAGGGCTGACGCCGGGCCCCGACCGCGCCGCCGCGAGCGCGTGCCCTGATCGAGATGGCCGAGCCGGGCGTCCTCGCTCGCGCCGACGCCGTCGTCGGCTGGCGCTACTGGCAGGTGGCGCCGTCCGGCCGGCTCCGGTCGGTGACCCAGCGGCGCATCGAGTGGCCGCCGGGCCGGGTCATGCGGGCGACGTGCGTGGTCGCCGGCCACCGGGCGCCCGACGAGGGCTGCGACTGCGGGGTGCACGGCTCGCCCGACCTCGAGACCCTCCGCCAGCACGGGCTTTGCCTGGCCGAGGAGCCCCTGGTGGTGGGCCGGGTCGCCCTCTGGGGGAAGGTGGTCCGCGACAACGAGGGATGGCGGGGCCAGTACGGCGAGCCCGTGCACCTGTCGGTGGTGCGTGAGCTGGTGCTCGACGACGAGCTCGGCGGGGTGATGGACGGGCTGGGCGCCTACGGCGTGCCCGTCGACACCATGGCACTGGCGGACGCGGTGGCCGGGGTCACCGCCGCCGCCCTCGCCTACCAGGCGATGGCCGCCCGGGCCAGCCGGACCCGTGCCGAGTGAGCGGACGGGCCGTCGGCGACGCCGCCTCCCGCGACCTGCTTCCCGGGGCTGAGCCGTTCTCGGCGCCGGGTGGCCCGTCCGGAGCCCTGGTGATCCACGGTTTCACCGGGAGCCCCCACTCGGTGCGGGGGATCGCCACCGCCCTGGCCGAGGCCGGGTTGGCGGTGGAGGCCCCCCTCCTCCCCGGTCACGGCACCCGCATGGAGGACCTCCTGCGGATCGGCTGGGACGACTGGCTCGCCGCCGTCGAGGCGAGCTGGCTCGCCCTCCGTGCGCGTTGCGACCGCGTGCTGCTCTTCGGCCTGTCGATGGGCGGCTCGCTGGCGTTGGCGTTGGCCGCCGCCCATCCCGAGGTGGCAGGGTTGGCACTGGTCAACCCCTTCGTCGACCCGCCCGCCGAGTCGTTCCGGGACCTCCTGCGGGGCCTGCTGGACGCCGGCAACGACGTGGTTCCCGGCATCGCCGGCGACATCGCCGACCCCGACGCCATCGAGGTGGCGTACGCGGGCACGCCCGTCGGACCGCTTCTCTCGTTGTCGGAGGCGCTCGAGCGGCTCCTTCCCCGGCTGAGCCAGATCACCTGTCCGGTGCTGGTGATGACCAGCCGCCGCGACAACGTCGTGCCGCCGGTGTCGAGTGACGTCCTGGCCGACCGCGTCGCCGGCCCGGTGGAGCGGGTGTACCTCGAGCACAGCCTCCACGTGGCGACCCTCGACCACGACCGTGAGCAGATCGAGCGGAGGACGGTCGCCTTCGCCACCAAGGTGACGGCGCCCCAGCCGCCCGCCGGTTCGCCGGGCCTCTAGGGCCCCATCCGCTCGGCGATCCTCGTCGCCAGCGCCTCCCGCTCGGACGGAGAGAACGGGCTCCGGACACCGGTGGTGGAGAGGAAGGCGACCGCCCGTTCCCGCCGGATCGCAGTGACGTCGATCGTCACCCGAACGGCCTGCCCCTCGGCGCTGAGGGTGGACGCGATCCTGAACCCGGCGGACTCGTCGCCGACCGTGGCCACCGGGAGGCTGGAGACGCTGACACCCTGGAGGCTGGCGTCGGGGCCGAGCGACCTCCCCAGCTCGCGCCGAGCGGCGCTCTCCAGGCAGTTCAGGACGGTTTGGTTGCGCAGCTGTGCCAGTGCCGCCTGGGCCTGTTCCTGGGTCTCGGCGATGGTGGCCGTCGAGCTCACGGACTGGACCTGGTCCCTGTCGAACTCCCTGCCCTCCACGGTGCGGGGGTTCTCCGGCTCCTCGGCGGTGAGCACCGGGTCGTTCTGCACGCAGCCGGCGAACGCCCGGTCGATCTCTTCATCGTCGTCTTCGGTCGACGTGTCCTCGGTGTAGCCGGGGAGGTCGGCGGCGGTGAGGACGATCCGTCCCGCCCGTGCCTTGTCCTGCTCGACCGTCGGCCGTCCGCTCGTGGGGGCGGTCGTCGGCCTCGAGGCCTCCGAGTCGTCGTCGCCCCCGCAGCCGGCGAGCAGCACCAGAACGGTGACGACGACCACGATCTTGCGCATGGGCACTGTCTACTACCGGCTCTCGAGGCGCACCCGCGCCCCCGAGAGCCATCTGCACGAACTGATCGGCAAGGTGGCTCTCCAGCAGCCACCTGGCCGATCAGTTCGGCGGAACGGCTCGGGCGCCGGGCCGCCCGGCGACGTCGCCCGGCCCGCGTACCATGCGTCCGTGGGACGACGAATCTCTCGGGACGACGTGGCCCACGTGGCCGGGCTGGCCCGCCTGCGGCTCACCGACGAGGAGCTCGACCGCTTCACCGAGCAGCTGGGCGCGGTGCTGGACCACGCCGCCGACGTGGCCGCCCTGGACACCTCGGGCGTCCCCCCCACCGCCCACCCGCTGCCCCTCGCCAACGTGCTCCGGCCCGACACGGCGGTGCCCAGCCTCGACCGCGAAGAGGTCCTCGCTCAGGCGCCGGCCGCCGAGGACGGGCGGTTCCGGGTCCCCCGCATCCTCGGGGAAGCCCCCTGATGCCGACGGCCGTCGAGCTCGCCCAGGCGGTGAGGGCGGGTGAGCGCAGTGCCCGCGACGTGCTCGAGGAGCATCTCGCTCGGATCGCGGCGGGCGACCCCGAGGTCCATGCCTTCAACCTGGTCACCGCCGACCAGGCGCGCCAGGCGGCGGACCGGGTCGACCGGGCGGTCGCCGAGGGCCGCGACCCGGGCCCCCTCGCCGGCGTCCCCGTCGCCCTCAAGGACAACCTCTGCACCCGCGGGGTCCCCACCACCTGCTCGTCGCGGATCCTCGAGCACTGGCTGCCGCCCTACGACGCCACCGTCGTCACCCGCCTGGCCGGCGCCGGGGCGGTCGTCGTCGGCAAGACCAACCTCGACGAGTTCGCCATGGGTTCGTCCACCGAGAACTCCGCCTTCGGCCCCACCCGCAACCCCCACGACCCCACGCGGGTCCCCGGAGGGTCCAGCGGGGGGAGCGCGGCGGCGGTGGCCGCCGGCTTCGTCCCACTCGCCCTCGGCTCGGACACGGGGGGGTCGATCCGCCAGCCCGCCGCCCTCTGCGGCGTGGTGGGGATGAAGCCGACGTACGGCGCCGTCTCCCGCTACGGGCTCGTGGCCTTCGCCTCGTCGCTCGACCAGATCGGCCCGCTGGCGGCCACCGTCGCCGACGCCGCCCTGCTGTTCGAGGTGGTGGCGGGCCACGACCCGGTCGACTCCACGTCCATCCCCGCGCCCGCCCCATCGGTCCTCGCCGGGCTGGACGAAGGGGTCGAGGGGCTGCGGGTCGGCGTGCTGG